>DYHQ01000044.1 GCA_020724065.1 Candidatus Puniceispirillum sp.
AGGTACCGGATTGGCGGAGACTCATTCAATTCGGGCTCAGAATATGCGAACTGCCCAGTGAACAAGTTGCTATCATTGAAGAGATGGCAAGTCGGTATGCGAAACCATCGCGTGTCGATCTATTTGCGCTTGTCTTGGCGCAACAAAGGAAAGCGATTCTGCTGACTGATGATGGCGATTTGCGAAAGGCGGCATCGAAAGAAGGTGTGCAAACCCAAGGGACGATATGGCTATTAGATCAAATGATCCATCAAGGACTATTGGATGATAAGAAAGCGCAGATGGTTTTGCGTGCAATGAGCGAGAAAGGAACTCAGCTTTCTCAAGAGGAAGTCGCGCAATTCGTTCAAAGATGGAAAGAGCCGAGGTCCAAACCGTAGATATTCAGCAGAGTATCAGGTAGCAGGCATTCTCGAAAGTTGAATACTTAGCTGGCTCAATGCTAACGCAAGCAAGTCTCGCTTGGTCAAGATTCATTCCATCGTCCGCGAAATGTCCCCTGTGCTGAAGAAAGAGCCGCTCACAGAGTCGAGATGAGGTGTTCAAGAATCCGGCAACACCCAGGCGCGAAGTGGGAAAGCGACCAAAAGAGAGAGAACCAAAGCAAGAAGATAGCCCCCGACAACATCCGAAGGATAGTGAAGTCCCAGATAGACACGACTGTATCCTACAACAATGGCGGCAAGGTAAAACAGAGGCGCCACTTGGGGATAGAAATAGCCCCAATAGATGGCTTGCCCCCCCATGTTGGTGGCATGAGATGAGGGAAAGCCAAAGGAGGATTTGTAGGTTGTAAGGCCGAATTTGTCCGTAACGATCCACTTTCCATCGTCGTAGTAGTGGACGCTCGCAAGGACATTGCACGGTCGCTCCCGCTGGACGAAGGGCTTAACGACCGCAGAGGATACTTGGTCTGTCAATACAACGACAAGAATGGCAAAGACGCCGATAAGGCGTGAGCGTTTTCGGCCGCGAATCATATAAATCAGCCAGACCATGCCGAACGGAATTTGCCACAGGCTCCACCCGGAGAGAATCGGCATCAGCCAGTCAAAAAACGAGCTCGTAAAGAGCGAATTAATCACGCGGAACAGACCACAATCCCACACGGTAAACCACGACATCTCGCCTGTCATCGTCGCCTCGACCTCTATATGGCAATCATCTTTCGGTCATCAATATAGTCCGTTTCCTTGGCCGTACTGAGTCGGCGGAGTTTCTGAGTCAGTTGGGCAATGCGCTGGATTTGCTCCTCAATGATGGAAAGTCGCTCTTCCCAAGCACTGTCGCCACTGACGATGTCTTGCCGAAGCAGATGCGTTTGCCCCAGGACAATTCCCAAGGGATTATTGATTTCGTGATTGAGCGTAATCGCCAGTTGGCTGATTCCTTCGATTTTCTTGGCTTGGGATTCCGCTTGAGCCAGTTGCTTCAGCGCCGTGATATCGGTCAGCAGAGCCAGGAGACCGCCGTTGGGATCGCGTAAGAGGACGGCTAAGGGTTGAAGTCTCACCAGATAGTGGCGCACAACTCCATTGGACGATTGTGCCGCCTCAAAGACTTCCGGCTTCTTCTGTTCGAGCACCGTTTCAAAGAGCTTCTCACTTCTCTGCTTCAACCATGGCGGAAGCGCGTCCGCAATCGGCCCGTTGTCCTTGGCCGCCCTCCCTTCAAAAACGCGCTCCCGGCAAGTTCGATTGGCGGCAACGAGGCGACAGGAGGAATCAACGGCAAAGAGGGCATCCTCGATTTCGTTCAGGAGCACTTCGTAGAAATTGCGCAGCCTCTCATTCTCGGCGGTGATGGCTCGATTCTCAGCGGCCAGGCGCCGCCGTTCGACAGCCCGCAACAGCACGCGGTGCAGTCGGGCATGGTCAATCGGCTTCGTCAGGTAGTCAAAGGCCTCCTGCCGTAGAGCTTCCACAGCGCTGTCCAGAGACGCATAGCCGGTCAGGATAATCACATCGGGACCGTCGGACGATTGCCGAGCGGCACGCAGCACATCCAATCCATCCGCTCCCATCATCTTCAAATCGGTCAATACCACATCAAACGATTGCTCGGCCATTTGTGCAATTGCCTCATTCCCGCTGCTGACAATCGTTGCATCGAAATCCGAGGAGAGCTTAATCATCAGCGTTGTTCGGATTAGCTCTTCATCATCCACGACCAGGATGCGCGGTTTCTTCTCTTCCGAGCGTTTACTCATACTCGTTCTCCATCTTCGCGGGGGGACGGATGTCCATCCTTCTTCTGTGCGAGCGGGAGCCAGATAGAGAAGGTCGTACCCTTACCCACCTCGGATTGAACCTCAATCTTGCCGCCGTGGCTGCGCACAATAGCGTCCGAAACGGATAATCCAAGCCCTGAATGCTTGGACTCCGCGTGTGTTGTGAAGAAGGCATCAAAGATGCGTGCGATGTGCTTCTTCTCGATGCCTACGCCCGTATCCATGACATCAATGAAGGCATATTGGCGAACCTTGCGTGTCCGCACGGTCAATTGCCCTCCGGAAGACATCGCCGTGCGAGCATTCGCAAAGAGGTTCATGAAGACCTGCTCCAGTTGACTGGGAGAGCCATTCACCGCCAAAGGTTTCTCCGAAAAGTCGCAGATGGTTTCGATGCCGTGGCTGGTAAGCTGCCCTCTCATGAAAGTGAACAGGTTTTCCAGAAGGGTGCTAAGGTCCAGCTCCGTGCGCTCGTCTTCAGAGGGGCGATAAAAATCGAGCATCTTGGAAAGCAGGAAAGAAATGCGATCAATCTCTCGTAGTGAAAGGCCGACCAGTTGTCGCGTTTCGCTTTCTTCCGGTAGTTCCTGCTCGAGAATCTCGATGGCGTTTCGGATGCCATAGAGGGGATTATTGATTTCATGGGCCAGGCCGGCGGCCAGCCGACCCGCTGCGGCCAACTTTTCAGACCGCAGAATCTGCTCCTCGATGTTTTTCTGTTCGGTGATGTCCTGCCCGATGAGGACATATCCCATCATCCGGGACGCTTGGTCAACCAGCGGACGCACATTCAGTCGTGCCGAAAAGACATCGCCGGAGGCTCGGCGCAATTCCTTTTCGCCTTGCCAACGCCCGCGATGCGCGACGGCCCGGGTCATGTGCTCAAACCAGGGTTGGGCTTCTCCACTCTCCGGGGCGAGCAACGACACATTTGCTTTTCCCACAAGCTCGCGCGCGGAATAGCCCAGAATCTTGCGCGCTCCCTCGTTGACCGAGGTCACGATGCCCTCAGGATCCGTGGAGAGAATGAAAAAATCTTCGGCCGATTGCAGGATGTTCTTGAGGAGCTGAGTGACCCGCTGAACCTCGCTGGCCTTTTCATCCACGAGATTCGCCAGTTCCGCGGCCTGCTTGCTCAGTTTCTCTTCAATAGTCTTCCGTTCCGTAATGTCGCGGGCAATCGCTTCGGTTCCCAAGAATCGGCCATCGTCGCCGTAAGTTCCCCGTGCCTTCACTTCGAGGACCCGGTGGGAGGGCACTCCCTGCCCTTTCCCGTTCGGAGCGAGGAATCGAACCTCTGTCCAGTGATCAGCACGCGGGCTGCGCCGGCGCTCTCGGACATTCCAAGCGCGACTGAGGAGGTCCTCCGGATGCAGAAGAGCCCCGATGGGTTTCCCCAGGAGCTCTTGCGGATTGTATCCCAGCGTGTGCCGAACTCCTTCGTTGACGAAAGTGAGAAGTCCGTCCGTGTCCAGCGAATAAAAAATGTCCGAACTATTTTCGACCAGTGTCCGGTATCGTTCCTCGGAAACCGCCAATTCAGCCGTCCGCTGAGAAATCATCTGTTCGAGATGCTGCTGGTACTCGCGATTCAGCTTCCTTAGCCGAGAGCTTTCCAATGTCCGCTCGAGAGCGGAGAAAAGCTCGTCCGCCGAAAAAGGCTTCTCCAGATAATCCGTCGCTCCCTTCCGGAGGGCGTCCACGGCAATCTGATATTCGCCATAGCCCGTCATGACCAGCACGGGCAATTCGGAATCGCCGCGTCGGATTTTCTCGAGAAGGTCCAAACCGTTTTGGCCCGGCATGCGGATATCGGTCAGGACGGCATCAATGCGGATGTGTTGGTGATAGAGGGAAAGGGCTTGTGGGACATCGCTGGCGGTCATCACCTGATGCCCGCGCAGGGTCAGAAGGTTCTTCAGGACGGTCAGAATGGTTTCTTCGTCATCCACCACCAAGACCATCCCCCTCAAATTCTCCGTGAGCTCCAGATTGGGAAGTTGGCCAGAGGCAGCCATGCAATTCCTCAACTAACCTTAGCTCGATGACGCTCGACGAGGCGCCACAGGCAAGACCACGCGGAAGGTGCTGCCGATACCCTCTTCTGTTTCCACTTGGATTTCGCCTTGATGTGATTGGATAATGCTGGCGCTGATTGAAAGGCCCAAGCCCGTCCCCTCGCCCGGTTCCTTCGTTGTAAAGAAAGGCTCGAAAAGCCTCGCTCGCACTTCAGGCGGCATCGCCCCGCCGGTATCGGATACTTCAATGAACACCATTTTCTTGTCCGCGGTTGTTCCCGCACGGACTGTCAGGATTTTCTTCCATCCAGGTGGGCCCTTCTCGGTGCTTTGGTATCTCTCGCCCAGTTCGTCCATGGCGTCACGAGCATTCTGCAAGAGGTTCACCAATACCTGCTCGATTTGGTTCGGCTCTCCCCATAGGTCGGGCAGACCATCGGGAACCTCGCGCACGACCTCGACCTGGTGAAGACGGAACTGCTCGCCGAGAATCGAGAAGGCTCCGTCAATCACGGTCTCGACTCTGATGGCGTTGAATTTCGAGGAATCAATGTGACAGAAACCTCGCAAATGGTTGATGATCTTGGACAAGCGCGCCACCATGGACTTGATCATATCCAAGTGCCCTTGGAGCATTTCGCCGGTCAGTTCACTCCGTTTCTGCAAGAGCCGGATCAAGTCGGCGGTGATCGAGATGCCGTTCAGCGGTTGTTTCATCTCATGGACAATACCGGCGGCCATTTCTCCCAGCGTGGCCAGGCGAGCCGAATGGATAAGCTGGGCGTCTTTCTTCAGCAGCTCGGCCGTCCGTTCCTCGACCATTTCTTCCAATTGCGTGGTGTATTTTTGAAGTTGAGCTTCCAGTCTTTTTTGAGCGGTGATGTCCACTCCGATCACCAGACGGCCCACGACCATCTTGCGCTGACGGATCGGGCTTGTCTGCCAACTGAGAGTTCGGGCTTCGCCGCTCCGTGTGCGGATGTCGGCGAGGTAATCTGCCAGCTCAGAGGCCTTGGTCGGGTGGAAAAGCTTCTCAAGACTTGAATCGTTATCGGTGGCGAGCAGGGACCACGGTTCCGATTCCCGCAATTCTCGTTCGGTGTATCCGCAGAGTTTCTGGGCGAATTTGTTCCATCGCGACGGCTTTCCATCGGCCGGGAAATAGGCGATGACAACGCTCGTCGCGTCCAGGAGTCGCTCGGAGAATTCAACGGCGGTCTTGAGTCGCTGGGTGCGCTCTTCGACCCGCTCTTCGATCTCGTGCGTGATACGGTCAAGCTCCCGTTCCAGGGATTTGCGCTCGGATACATCCGAGAAGCAGAGCAAGGTCTGTGGAGGGCTCTTCGGGGGAACAAAGCGGGTGCGATAGACAGAAAGCCAGCGCTCACCAATCTCCAATTCGGCGCGGGCTGGTCGGGACGGAGGGCCTGGGGCGCCCTCAGGAAACCAGGATCCCAGCGTTTGGCAACCAGCCACCTCGAAAATGGGCCGACTAATAAGGTCCTTTTCCGGGGTGCAAAGCAGTTCTTCCGTGTCTCGGGTCGTTCCCTGCACGACGCCGCGATCGTCGCACCAGGCGAATCCGAGGGGAAGTTTTTCCAGGAAACCCAGCCACCGCGCCGAAAAAGCCTGCACGCGCCGCCGCCCCAGAGCGCGCTGAATGATGTGGTTGAGGTCTTCCAGTTGGAACGGCTTCTCGAGGTAGTCATTGGCTCCCAGACGGAGAGCTTGGATGGCCAAATCCTTCTCGGAGTAGCCTGTCATCAGAACCACTTGGACCGAGGGATCCCGCCGCTTGACTTCCTCCAGAACCTCAAGGCCATCCATGCCCGGCAGGCGGATGTCCGTCAATACGAGGTCAATGTCTCGAGCCGCTTCGAATTTCGACACACCCTCACGACCATCCGTCGCGGTCGAGACCTCGTAGCCAACCGCGTGAAAATAGCCTTGAATCAGCTGGCACAGGCTCTCTTCATCCTCGATGATAAGCAGGCGCGCTGGGCTCATACAAACAAATATATAGAAAATCCCATATAAAGTCAAGAGTGATCATTCGCAGGCGAGGTCGGTGGCTACTTCTCAAATAGAGCGTCAATTTGCTTCTGTTTTTCCTCGGTGGGCGCATATTCGGTGTTGGCGTCATAAGTTGACCCAATCCCTCGGATGCCCAGGGCCGCTTGGGCAACCGGACGGAGAGCCATGGTGACCAAAATCAGCTTGGCCTCCGCTTCGCCTAAGAGAATGTAGGCCTGCTCAATCTGCTGAGCGGTTATATCCTGAAACTGGAGATAATCCATAATCTGGAAGGCATTTCCCTGAGCATTTTCGAGCTCTGCAATGATTTGTTGCAGTGCGCTCTGAAAGGTCGGCCAGGAGCCCTGCTCCGAATCCTGGTCGAAAAGCGTCGGAAGTTCCCTGGCTTTTTGGATGGCATTCGCCTGAATGGAGGTCAGGTTCTCGACAGCATCTAAAATCTGGTGAGTCGCCGTCTCGGTGGTCGCGGTGACTTTGGACAATTGTTTTTCGGTGCGCCGAATCAGTCCTTCTGTTTTGGCTTCCCACTCGGAGCGGCGGTCATGAATCGTCGAAATCACCCAGGTAAGGCAGTTGAACGCATGATTCACGGCCTCGCTCAGGCCATGCAATTCCTCCTGGAAATGGTTGACGAGCTCGCCATGGCCTCCGGGAAGATCGGCAGAGATGGAAGCGGCGAGATTCTGGAGGGTTTTCACTCGATCGAAAAGAGGAATCGAATCCTCCAACTCGGTCCAGCCCGGATTCGTTTCGGGACTCCCGGGAGAGTCCATGGGGGTGTTGCAGCGTGTTGTACTCATTTTTGTGCGAAGATCGCCTCAATTTTTTGCTTCAATGTCTGGGGAGTGAAAGGCTTCACGATATAGTTGTTGACACCGGCTCGCATCGCTTCGACAACATCTTCTTGTTGTGACCGTGTCGTCACCATCAAAATCGGGATGGCGGCCGCGTCACTCTCTTCCTTCACGGTTTTGACGAAAGTCAGACCATCCATCTCGGTCATGTTCCAGTCGGTCACGATGAAGTTGAATTGTTCCGCGTGGAGTTTGTCCAGGGCCTCTCGTCCGTTTTCCGCTTCGATAATATCGTCATAGCCGAGATGTTTCAGAGAGTTTGCCAAGATGCGTCGCATCGTTGGAGAGTCGTCCACCAGAAGAATCCTCAAGGAGCTCATGGTTCTCCCTTCCTAAACGAATTTCTTAACCAAAGTGTCCAACGCTTCGAGTGAAAAGGGTTTTTCCAGGAAACCGTCCGCCCGGGCTGTTTTGTCGGCGAAAAACCTCCGGAAGTGGGCAAAGCCCGTGATAAAGACGACCGGTATCCCGGGATTGATTCGCTTAATCGCGCTCAGAAGCTGAAATCCATTCATGAGGGGCATATGAATATCACTAATGACCAGTTCCGGCGCGTCCGAAAGGATGATCTCGAGAGCCTTTTGACCGTCAGCGGCCCCCATGCCGTCGTAGCCAGAGAACTTCAGGAAGTTAATCAGCAAGTTCCTGATGACTTCATCATCATCAACGACGAGCACTTTCTTTTTCCGTTTTCTCATAGCTTACCTGCCATCCTTTGAAGAAATTCGTTTGCGCACACCTCGCGTCTTCACTGCGATGAAGCCAGGTCGAGCATTTCAATCCCCTCGATGGAATATTCCTTCACAACGGGTTCGGAAAGGCGTTCGAGCTGGTTCATGATGTTCTTAATCTTCTGCACTTGCTTCTCTATCGTCTGAAGAGCTTCCAAATCCTCCGGGGACAGAGTCGGATTTTTTCGTTGGAGAAACTGGGCATAGCCCAGAATCACGCCCAACGGAGTGTTGACCCGGTCATTGGTCGTCACGGCAAGCTGAGTGATCGCCCGCATCCGTTCACTCTTGATGAGCTCTTCCTCCAACCGTTTCGCCATGGTAATGTCGTGCTCGATGACCGAAAATCCGATCATCACCCCGTGAGAATCCGTGATGGGTGAATAGGTCGCCGTCACGGGAAAAACGGTTCCGTCCTTGCGCCGACGCCAAATTTCCTTCTCCGAAAAGGCTCCTTGCTCGCGCAGAATACGCGCGACATCCGGAGCCTTCCGCTTATGCTCCGGAGGATCCAAGTAGTCATCCACAATCTGCCCGCAAATCTCCTGGGCGGCGTAGCCGTACATCCGCTCCGCCCCGCGGTTCCAGACGCGGACATGACCGACGGTGTCGCAGGAAAAAATTCCGTCCTCGCTGTGCTGGACAAGATGATCCAAATAATCCCGTATCTCTTTCAGACGTTCTATTTTCTCTTGGAACTGCTCATGGACGCGCAGGAAGCTGAACTTGCGATGAGCACGGTGACATGCCTTGAGAACTTCGGAAGGGTCAAAGGGTTTCTGCACATAGTCATCTGCGCCGGCCTTGATGAGGTCCACCGGGCTGCTTTCCGCATCGGACTCGGTCGTCATGATCACAACCCGCTCCGGACAGATCTGGCGAATGTAAGCGAAGATATTCTGGCCGTTGATGTGGGCCATGGGATGACTAAGCATTACAATTTGCACGCGCTTGTCCTGCAAAATGCGCAACGCAGCCTCGCTGGAAGAAGCCGTTTGCACGCGCCATGAATCTGCTTCCAGGATTTCCGTAAGGGAAGTCAGCGCATCGGTGTCGTCGTCTATGGCTGCAATGTTTCCACGGTAGGCCAAAGTCGCGGCTTCATCTTTCGCATCCGTACCCTGCTTGAGGGCGCAACGGATCAGACGAATGAGTTCCACTTCCTCATGCGGTTGCTGCAAATAGGCGTACGCTCCGACATCGCGAGCGACTTGTTCCGCCACAACATCCCGGTAGATCGCTGAAGTCAGAACAATGGGAATGCGATTGAATTTGGCAAACTCGGGAGTTCTTAGGATTTGGCAAAACTGAAATCCATTCAGATGGGGCAGATCAATGTCGCAGACAATAACCTCCGGCTTCTGCACCTCAACAATACGCAACGCGTCTGCGCCGTCAGATGACTCCACGACACGCCCCACGCCGGCGGACAAGAGTTGCATGGCCATCGTCCGCAAAACCGCGGGATCACCATGGATCAGAAGGACTGTAGGAAGTTGCTTATTACGAGACATCACATCATTCCTGTCGCTCTTAGGCAAGTGTCGTTTTCATTGCTGACAGTTCATCCCATGACTTGCATATCCATTCGACCTGTTTCTCTGGATCAGTGTGTTCTGCTTCCGTGACACTTCACTCGCTCAGACTGGTCTGCGACCATCCTCTGTGGCGTCCGAACTGCCCTAAAGACAACTCGAGCCAGGCATCCGTCTTTTTCATAACTCAATTGATCCGCGAGGTATCGGACCAGAAGAATCCCTCTCCGAATCTTCGTTTCTGTGGTTGGGGTCGCGCGCATGGCCATGATGCGGCCATACTCGAAGCCCTCTCCCTCATCTTCGACCTCAATGGCAATCGTTCGGTTGGCCAGCGTGGCTCTCACCGTGACGGTCGTGCCTTCTTTGCCTTTGTTCCCATGGTGAATGGCATTCTGGAGAAGCTCGAAGACCGCCAAGGGAATATTGCGGTCACTGATGATGCGGGGGAAATTGAGGGCGCGTGCCAAATCACGCAGATAGGCTGGAACTTCCAAAGTCCCCTGCCCAGTCGTGGGTAAGCGGAGTTCGACCGTCTGGCGTACGACAGGACTCAGGGCATGTAGCGGAGGTGCGACACGCCGAATGGAATTTCCCAATTCAATCAGGCCGGAAATATCGGCCAAAGTAAACGGTTTTGATAAGACGCCGAAGGCTCCGCTATCCAAAGTCTTGCGCAAGAGGTCTATCGAGTGGAGCCCCGTGATGACAATCACGAGCAAATCAGGTTGTGTCAATTGGAGCTTTTCAAGTACCGCTAAGCCATCCTTATAAGGCATGACCATGTCCACGATAGCAAAGTCGAAAGGCTCCTTTTGAGCGAGCGCCACGCCCTCCTCTGCCAAGGTGGCATAGCGCACCTGATGACCGGACATCTCGAGTGCCACTTGCAGTAGTTCGCAGATTTCCTGTTCGTCGTCTATGACAAGTATTTTTGATTTCACGGTATCACATTCTGGAGTCTGGTTCATCGAATTCCGCTGATTTTGGAGCATCATCGCCATAGGCTAATGACCCCAGCGGAGGGCTGGCTCCAGAATGTCTTTGGCAATTTCCATACCAAGGCGGCGAAGGTTGCCTCGGACAAAGTCGGGGAAAAACTGTGAATTGAGTTGGGGACAGTTGGACTGTGAGTGGGCAGGGAAGGGACAACAATTTCCCCGCTTGGGCATTCCGTTGCCACAGCTATCGAGCTGGAAAGCCGACCACTTTGTCGGCCGTCTCCCGCTCGATTTCGGACTGGCTGTAGAAACCCGAGGCGACGCGCTGGGCGATGAGTGCCCGCCGCTTCTCATCAATATCTATATTTTCAATCTGTTCTGAAGTCGCCAGAGTCGCGTACTGGCGCGTCTTTGTAATCTCGGGTGAAAGCGTAACCTTGTCAAGGTCGGCGTAGGCACATTGAGATCTATGTCCACATAGATTCTGTTTAACGTCTATATTTTCAATATGCTGAAAATTCCTGCGAGTCAACTTGGAATTCGTTGGCAGTTTGTGTAATCCAATTCGTTTTGAGGCCATAGCAGACATTGCAAATGTTATGCCATTGTCAAAAAGCCTTTGCCCTTTGCCATCGTCTCGCCAAGAGTCCTGGGGATAAGTGCATTTTGTCTTGGAGCAACGGCCCTGGTCCTTGAAGCTTCCAAACGGCTCCTTGCTATCCAGCCCAAAGGATTTCATGCGATTTCCTCACCGATTCCAGTAGAGACGGATTTTTGAAAAATTGGCACGGCAAATGGTGCTGTCGTTAAATCATGATAGGCAGAGAGTGAATGCGATAATGCAAACCTTTTCCGTTCCGTGCCACGGGATTTCAAATTATGTGATTTCATGTCGAAGTTGACCTCGGTTCTTCGCGATGCTCTGTCCATCTTTCGAGTCGGCTATCGATCGTTTCAATCGAACTGTTCAGCGATTCCTCGGCGGTTGCAATCTCACCGCATTCAGTTCTGTCGTAATATGGATTGACTCCGACCGGCACTTCCATTGCGAGACCTTGCGCCGGCCTCTTAATCCTTTGCTACTTTCTTAAGAAGATAGTCGGACATGGCACGCGCCAGTTCGGCCATGGGATCCGGCGATGCTTCATCGGTCTCGTTGACCTTTTCGAGCCTCTCGAGCTGACGTTTCGCTCCATCCAGGGTGTACCCCTCGACTTTCACCAGATAGTTGATCTTCTCGATTTTGGTGATACTATCTTCATCGTATCGGCGCTGGTTGCCAGTGGTGCGACGAGGCTCAAGGAACTCACCAAATTCCTTCTCCCAGTAGCGCAATGTCGGTTTGGGAATGCCTGTCACGGCATTGACCTGGCCAATTGAGAATAATCTCGGCCCTCGTGTCACTTTTCCTTTCTGCACGGCGAAACCTCCTTCTGATACAAGAAATTCCACTAACCATTACTGAGTTTTTCGTTTCACTCCTACTATCGGAAACTTCAAGCCGGAACTTTAGTTTTTGTGAGGTCGCCCGTTGAGATTGCATGGGCAGCGACTGCGCCTTTGTAAGTTGCTGTAAAAGTAGGGACTTTGCAACAGGAACAGCGGACGGCAGGGGTGACCATCATTACTGACCCTCCTCGGATTTCTTCCGGAACCTTTGCACCTCTGAGCCAGTTGATTGATAGCAGCGCGGCGTTGGTTTCCGGCTACTTCGCCGATTCATCTGAACGCTGCTTCGTTTTCTACCACCGCTGTCGGAACGCTCTTAATATATGGTATGCGGCTTGCTCTCTTTCAGTTGGTGAGAGAAATAGCCAGATTTTGAGCCGAGCTCCGTTTCCTCCCCGCGGACCGGCTCCGGGCCCTCGAATGAACTTCGGGGGCTTGTTTTTTTGAACAAAATTCTGTAATTTTGCGAATGAATCGGGAGAGTTTGCTGACATTTCTCCCGCAAGCGTCCAGATGTCGCTACTTTCTTGTTGACTTCTTTGTCTTGTGCTTTCCATGACAAGTCTGCCACAAATCCCTTTGGAGGTTGTTCCCCGATGCCGAACTCCCCTGCCAAGCGAGGGCATCGCAGCATGGCTGTTGTGCTTGTCGCTCTCGCACTCTTCTTGGCTGTTCTCATTCTTCGAAGAATGGTCATGTCGGAGGAGCCGATGAGCTGGAATCCGGATTCGATGCGCGCCAAGATGGTGGAAACGCAGCTCATCTACCGAGGCATCAAGGATGAGCGCGTGCTGTCCGCGATGCGCACGATTCCCCGGCATCGTTTCGTTCCACAGCGAATCGAACATCGCGCCTACGAGGACAATGCCTTGCCCATCGGTGAGGAGCAGACGATTTCGCAACCTTACATTGTTGCTTACATGACCGAGGCGCTGAAGCTGTCCGGAGGTGAGAAGGTGCTTGAGGTCGGAACTGGTTCAGGCTATGAAGCGGCGGTTCTGGCAGAAATGGGTTGTGAGGTCTATACCATTGAAATTATTCCTGAGCTGACCCAAACGGCGAGGCGTCAACTTGATGAGGCCGGATACGGTCAGGTGCATACTCGCACGGGTGATGGCTATTTTGGCTGGCCAGAGGAGGCTCCTTTCGATGCGATCATTATCACAGCCGCCCCTCAGAAAGTGCCTGTCGCGCTCCTTGACCAACTCAAACCCGGCGGTCGCATGATCGTGCCCGTGGGTCCGGAATATGGCGTGCAGAATCTCTTGCGCCTCACGAAAACGCAAGAAGGGCGCGTCGCAACAGATACGCTGATTCCCGTTGTCTTTGTCCCGATGACCGGTGAGATTGAGGGGAAGAAATGAGAAGTATTGCGTTACTCCGAGCTTTGCCGGGCGCGTCTGGAGACACGCCACGGCGAGTTCTTTGCGTTCTCCCCGATTTAAGCAGCATGAAACCCTCTTCCGTCCCCCTACCAAAGTAGGGGGAGAGTCGGGCTCTTCCCCTGCTTCAGCAGGGGAAGTTGGGAGGGGTGTTTTCTTGCCGATACTCCAAAGGTGTGCAAACCGTTTCCAATGAATCCGTTTTGGATTCTGTTCCATCTCAATTCTTTCGTGAAAGGAAACAATCATGAACTCGTCCAAAGGTTTCTGGGGCTCGCTCTTCGATTTCAGCTTCACGGATTTCATCACCTCCAAGATTATCAGGATACTCTATGTCCTGCTAATCATTGTGGCAGTTGTGCTGGCATTGTTGGCGATTGTCGCCGCCTTTATAAGCTCCGCGCTTCTTGGCGTGGTCACGCTGATTGTTCTCGCGCCGCTGGGATTCATCGTGGCGGTGATTTGCGTCCGGGTTTATCTGGAAATCGTCATTGTCATCTTCCGCATCGCCGAGAATACGGCTGAGATTGCACGGCAAAAACAAACCATGTCCTCGCCGGGCGTTTCACAAGACTGATTCTGACCGAGTCGCTTCTCTTTCTGCAATTCTCTAATGTCCAGTCGGAGCATTCGCTATCTGGTCCTCATCGCCGTTGCGTTTCTCCTTGCGCGCCTCCTGTATCTCAGGCAACTCGAGTCCGGCCCGCTGCTGGACCTGCTGACGCTTGACGCAAAGTATTACCACGATTGGGCTGTGAGGCTTACGCAGGGTTTGGGGCATCCTCAGTGCCCTTTTTTTCTCTCGCCTCTTTATCCTCTCTTTCTGAGCACCATCTACACCCTCGTTGGGGGACATGAGCCCGCGACGGCAGTCGTTTTCCAGATAATTCTCTCGACAGGGACACTAATCGCCCTCTACTTCGCTGTTCGTCGCCTGTTCGATAATACCGTTGCCGTGGTCACATGTCTTCTCGCTCTTCTCTATGCCCCGTGGCTCTATTTCGATGGCATGCTTCTGACCAGCAGTCTTATTCTCTTTCTAAATGCAATTCTCCTTCTTCTTTTGACGATTGTGTTGCGCGGTGAGAAGCCGAAGACATGGCTCTGGCTGGTGGCGGGAGGCGTGGCGGGTTTGTCGGCTTTGACCCGGCCATCGGTGTTGTTCTTTGTCTTGCTGCTTCTGGTTTGGCTTGGGTTTGGAGGGAAAGGCAAGCTGCGATGGTTTGCTGTGCCGACCTTCATTCTTGGGATTGTTGCTGTCCTGTCGCCTGTTCTTGTGCGGAATATTGTCAGTGGCGGCAGCTTGTTGCTGACAACATCATCGGCCGGAATCAATTTCTACATCGGAAATCGCGTGGGAGCTTTAGGTGCTTATGAAGAACTGCCTTGGCTCGAAGCCTCGGACCCGCAAACTGAGCCGCAACGCTACCGGCAGGAAGCGGAACAGCGCTTGGGACAAAGCCTCAGCCTTGAGCAGGCTTCCCGCTATTGGATGACTCAGGGTCTGCGGGACATTGCACATCATCCGAGTGCGTGGCTAAAGACCCTCGCCCGCAAATTCTGGCTGACCGTTCAAGATAGCGAGATTCGCACGAATCTCAGCTTTGCGGCAGTGAAGAGTTATTGTCCGATGGTTCGGCTTCTGCCTTTGACATGGGGCTTCCTTCTCGCGCTGGCCGTGTCTGGTCTTTTCCTTGCTTGGCCCTGGAGTCGGGAAATGAAGCTGCTTGCGCTCTACCTTGCGGCCTACTTGCTCGTTTGCATGGTGTTCTTCTCGGCGTCGGAATACCGCTTTCCCATGATCTTGGCCCTGCTTCCCCTCGCCGGTGGATTTCTGGTGGGTATTTTCAGAAAGCTCCGAGAGCGCCAATTTGTTCGAGTCGTCGCGGCGCTCGGAATCTACCTATTTGTGCTCATCGTGGCCGATTTACCCTCGAAGCTGCGTAGCGAGCTGACGGCCCCTGCTCTGGATTTCTACAATTTGGGAAGCGAGGCTGTGAATCGCGACCAGATTGACCGCTCCATTCCCCTTTTCACGCGTGCTCTGGCGGAGAAACCGGATTTTCGGGAAGCTCATTTGGAATTGGCGCGCTCGCTTTGGCAAGTCGGAAATTTCGACGAGGCACGGCGGGAATTTGAACTGGCCGACATGGCACCGCCGGATTCTCCTCTGGGTATGTCACTGAATGACTTGGTCGCAGAAGTCGGAGCGCTATATGAGGAGGGGAGATATGATGGGGCGGCTGCTCTCTACATGCAGATGTCTAAGCGCGAGCCGGGAAATCCTGAGTGGCCGTACCGCGCCGCGCTGATGGTGCGTCAGGGTGGAGATACCGTCGCTTGCGATTCGCTTCTGACGGCGGCGCTCGCAATCTATCCCGCGTTTGCTCCGGCGCGGCTGGAACTGGCCGTCAACGCCCTCAGCCGAGGAGACACCGCGACGGTCACCTCTCAGCTTGCCGAGCTTCGCCGCATCCGAATCCCCGTAGATTCCATCAGAGTACGAGTCCAAGATCTGGCAAGAA
>DYHQ01000045.1 GCA_020724065.1 Candidatus Puniceispirillum sp.
CCGATCACATACATAAAACGAAAGGCCAACCCAGTTACTTCTGAGTCAGCCCCCTTTCTCGAAAGTTGAAGCAGAGGTCATTCTAGTTTCAACTGCTGCCCCTCGCTGCGGGTCACATACATCGCCGCCGTAATATCGCCCGTGACATTGAGCACGGTGCGGCACATATCGAGCAGGCGATCCACACCTAAGATGATGCCGATGCCCTCTCCCGGCACACCTACCGATACCAGCACGAGCACAATCACCGGCAGTGAGCCGCCGGGTACTCCTGCGGTGCCTATACCGGCCAGAACGGAGGCGAGTACAACCGTCGCCTGCTGCGTTATCGTCAGGTCAATGCCGAAAAACTGGGCGAGGAAAAGCACAGTGACGCCTTCGTAAAGGGCCGTGCCGTTTTGATTGGCCGTCGAGCCGAGCGTGAGCACGAAATTGCTGATGGTGCGCGGCACACCGAGTTTTTCTTCGGTCACGCGCAACGCGGTCGGCAGTGTTACATTCGATGAACTCGTGGAGAAGGCCGTGAGAATGACTTCTTCAATGCGTCCGAAAAATTTCAGTGGATTGACTCGAACGACGTATTTCAGAATGAGCGAATAGACGCCGAACATGTGCAAGGCAAGCCCGATGAGCACGACGGTTATGTATTTCCCGAGAAGAACAATGACATCCACACCCAGCCGCGCAGTCACGCTGAAAACAAGCGCCGCAACGCCATATGGCGCGAGCTTCATGGCAATCGCGATGATTCTCATCACAATATCATATAGCCCCTGAAGCCAGCGCTCGAACACTTCTGTCCGTTCGGAACGGGCCAAGGCCAAAGCAATGCCCACAAACAGCGAGAAAAACATCAGCGCCAAAATTCCGCCACCCCGATAGGTTTCATCAAATGCCCCCGCCGCATCGGCCAGCGGATTCTTGGGAATCAGGTCAAGCAGAGTCTGTACAATGCTCTTCGCTTCGGCGGCCTTTTCCACCGCAGCTTGTGCCGGGCGCGTTGTGATGGTGGACATCAACGCGGTGCGGTCATCCTCGGATAAACCCACGCCCGGTCGTACCATGTTGACCAGTGTGATGCCAAGCAAGACGGAAATCGAAGTAACAATAATCGTGTAGAAGAAAGTCTTCACTCCGATTCGACCCAAACGACGAATATCCCCTAATTCAGCGACCCCCAAAGCCAGCGCGGAGAAAATCAAGGGGAGCACCGCCATGAAAATCAATCGTAGGAAGATTTGGCCGAAGGGAGAGATGAGATTTTTTATAGCCCAGTCGAGCGCGGGTTCGTCAGCGAAGAATGCGTTGCACAGGAGTCCCGCCATCACGCCGACGGCAAGACCAATGAAGATTTTCGTGTGGAGGGGAAGTGGTTTTCGCAAGTGAAAAGACCTTGAGAACAAGAGAATATTGTTGGAGTCGTCGCAGCGAAATCGGAAGTTACTTCGCCGCCGACGCGAGAGCCATGCGCTCGGCTTCGGCGATCGTCGGACGGATGCGCTTCAGCACGAGGAGTAAGACTCCGGCTGCTCCTACCGATGCAAGAGTGAAAATCAAAAATAAAGTGCTGTGAGGAACACGATCCCAAAAACTGCCCGCGAGTCCACTCAGGTAGTTCCCGATGGCTGTGGCCGTGAACCACCCGCCCATCATCAGGCCGCGCAAACGCGCCGGAGCGAGTTTGTTCGCAAGCGCGAGTCCCATCGGCGAAAGGCAAAGCTCACCCAAAGTAATGACTGCGTAAGTGGAAATGAGCCATGCAATGCTGACTCGTCCCGTGTCTCCACCCATCAAACCCGCTGTCGTCATAATGGTATAGCTACATGCGGTGAGCAACATGCCAATCCCGATTTTGGCGGCAGTCGAAGGCTCTTTGCCGCGCCGGCGAAGTCCGATCCAGAAAGCGACCAAAAGCGGCGTAAAGAACAGCACGAAGAAGGGATTTATCGTTTGCATAAGCTCTGGAGGAAGCGTCGTATTCGTGGCATCGCGCGCCCAGAAAGTCAGTGTCAAACCGTTCTGATGAAACACCATCCAGAACACCACGACGATGGCAAACACAAGAAGCAGAGCAACAATTCGATCTCGCTCTTGTTTGGGGGTCAGCTCAATCTCTCGGATTTTGTGCGTGGCTTGATTCACCGTTTCCCCCTCCACCGTATAGCGGCGCAGCGACGTGAATAGCGTCAGCGAAATAATCATGCCGATTCCCGCCGCCCCAAAAGCATAGTGCCAGCCATAAGTGTTGCGCAGATAGGCGGCCACAATAGGAGAAAAAAACGCTCCGAGGTTGATGCCCATGTAGAAAATATTGTAAGCCTCGTCGCGCTTTTCCGGCATACTCCGATAGAGATTCCCGAGCAGAGTCGAGATATTGGGTTTGAACAGGCCGTTGCCGATGATCAGACAGCATAGACCTGCGAAAAATGTGGGCAGAGGCGGAAAAGCCAATAGAAAATGTCCGGTTCCCATGAACACGGCCCCAATGAGAATCGCTCTCCCAAAACCGAGCACACGGTCAGCCAGAAGTCCGCCAAAGAGTGGGCTGAAATAGACAAGCGCAATGTAGGCTCCATAAATCTGTCCCACTACGGCGGTGTTGAAACCAAGACTCTCGTTCATGTAAAGGGCAAGAATCGAAAGCATGCAGTAGAAGCTGAATCGCTCCCACATCTCGGTGAAAAATAGAACCGGCAAACCCGGGGGATGCTTGTGTTTGGCAGGAGTCGGAGATGGAAGAGTCATGAAGGGGTCTCCATAGTTGCGCGAAGAAGGGCAAGGCGCCTACTTGGGGCTTTTTACTGCCCAAAACGCAGGTTCGAGACAAACCGCCCTAATATCGAAAATAACCGTCGCTTTGTCAAGTAGCGAATTCAATGGCCGATTGTGGAACAAAAAAGGACCGAGGAGACAATTCCTCGGTCTTACCGGCATTTCTTTCGGATTTTTTCAAAAGTCGTCGCCTAACGCACGGCGGTCACGCGATAGAACTTCACTTCGTCAGCGAGGGGCAAGATGATTTCATTTGTTTCGGTGAAGTAACTCGGTTCCGGGGGAAATTCAAAAGGCTCATTGGATTTGTAAATGGCATAATAGTCTGCCCCCGGAACAGCCTCCCACCGCAGATGGAGCAACCCGGGTCCCTCAAGGGAAATCGTTACTTCTTGCGGAGTGAGGCTCATGACCTGAACGGGCGAAGACCACTCCCCCGTTTGCATGTCCACGGCCAGAATGAATTCTTCGGCCATAAGAGGACGCATGAGCATACACTCGGCATCCACGCCTCCGATCATGTGAATCATCCCGAGCGGCTCCATGAGAATCTCTCCCAATGGGTCGGTGGTCCACACGCCGATGTCATGCTCCCATGTGGCGTGAAGCATGACACTTATGTCGCCTTCCCACGGAAGGGGATATTGGATGACAGGCGTGAAAATCAGGAACTCATACCTTGGCAGCAAAAGGCAGGCATCCGCCTGGTTATTTCCATCGTAGTCGGGAAGGAAGAAGACGCCATCATACGGATAAACGCAGTCGCCAAGATGAATATCGAAATGGTTCACGCTTATCCCCGATCCATAATCTGGATGCGAACCCGCGTCCACTCCTCGCATAGTCAGCAGCGGCTCGAATCCGAGCCAAAAAGCGCTGGCATAGGTGGAAATGATCGTTTCGGGGACAGAGTCACCGGTCATGTCTACCAGGGTCAAGATTTGCTGGTTCAGCGTGTCAAGGACATAGTAGTGCTGGGTCTCATAGGAACGAGTGATGGAGTAGAAGAACTTGCCCGGATAATCGAAGCTACCCTGAATCCCGACTACCTCGCCATGATAAATGTTCAGCAGAAGAATCCGTGCGAGATTCATAAAGGGCACTCCCCCGCAGACAAGACCTAGACAGTGCGAATCCGGCAGCAGGAAATAGTTCTCGAAAATCATCGCATCCGAGGCTCGCATTGGGCTAAAGGGATAGTTATAATGAAACAAATCACCCAATTCGTAGGTTTCCAGCGAATCACTTGCGGCCCCGCCGGTCGTGTCGAATAGAAAATAGCACTCGTGAGTCAGAGCGGGGCCAATATACTGCACGCGCCGACTCTCCTTTGACTCCCTCGTTTCCATTTCCTCCCATTTGCTTCGGGCGTTTTCCCGTTCCGGATCCGGTGGATCACTGTCATCCAAACCAAGAGAGTCGTAATAGCACATTTCCACATAGTAGGCCTCTTTTTCTCTCCGTGCGTCATTCCTCAAGGTCAGGGTGTCTTGCATTTTGTGAACGACTTCATGAACGAGAAGTCCCTCCAAGTGCTTCAATCCGTTGGGATTCGCTCTTACTCTGGCAAGAAAATCCTCGCTGATATTCAGCCCGTCGCCGCCTGTCGAGGTCCTGCTGTCCGGATTTGTTGTGCCACGCGCACGCCCTTTTCGCGGCCCTGTTTCGGCTTCAATACCGCCGCGCCTTCCCAGTTGTTTTCGCAAAGAGTCCGCAAGATCTTTGCAGGCGACTGTGGTGTCCTTGTTGTTGATTTTGACCTCTAGGGACTCCGGCGGAGGCTTTCCAATACTGTCAATGGCCTGTGCCACGGTAGTGCTTTCCGCCGGTGTCAGCTTTCGACCGACACAACCGACAGCTCTATTCGTGAAGTCTATCCCATTCGGCAGGGTCAAAGGAGCGTCCTTGGGCTGCGACGCCAAAAGCATCCCGACTCCAGCCACGATGGGCACCCCAAAACAAAGCCAATTCGCTATCTTCATCATTCTTCCTCCTTGTCTTCAGCCTGAGCTAAGCCTCTTGCAGCGGCACGCGGAAACCTTTGGTGGTCCCAAATACCCTATCTATTAATATCGGCACAAATCCATGCGTTGTCAAGCAAAATCTGTGATAGCGAAAAAATTCTCGGTTAAAGTTAATTGCTTTGCTAACAATGAATTACTTCACACACGCGCATGTAGCCACCCATTCAAATCGTTGCAGGTCACCACGCGCCTCTTCTGGCACTGCTCCAGACCGGCTCAGAAGCAGCGCAAAAAAGCCGCACAATCGCGCGGCTTTTCAACATTCCAGGGCGGCGGAATACCTATTTGAGAAGCAACAGCTTCTGCGTCTGAGTGAAGCCAACGGCCTCCAAGCGCGCAAGGTAAAGCCCGGAAGGGAAATTCGACGCATTCCAGACTACGCTGTGGTGTCCGGCAGGTCTGGCGTCGCTGACAAGTGTGGCGGCCTCTCGGCCAAGAATATCATATATCCGCAAACTGACCGTCGCGGCTCGCGGTAGCTCAAAGCGGAGCGTGGTCGTCGCATTAAACGGATTCGGGAACGGTGCCAGAAGCGCGAAGTGGGAAGGAAGCAACGGGATTGTCTCGTCTATGGCAGTGTAATGGCCGACTCGTGTCGCCAGCCTCGGTCGTTGACCTGTGGTTTGATCCATGGGCAGAATGAATTCTCCTTCCACAAGGGCACGAGAAAGCTGGCACTCCGCATCAACACCATTCGTCATCTGTGTCGCTCCAAGTAGCTCAGAGAGGTTCTGTCCGAGCGAGTCGCTTGCCCATACCTGGATGTTGCGCATCCATGTGGCGAAGAGTTGAACCACCTGATCCCCTTCCACAGGCAGCGGCACTTGAATATGCGGCGCGAAATAGAGAAATTCATAGGCATAGATAGATACACAAGTGTCCGCGACTCCGTCACCGTTCGCATCCGGGAGGAACAAGTAGGTTGCATAGGGATCTATCGCATGAGGCAAGTGCACATCGTCATAGTTGACGAGCAGCCCGAATCCCCGCAGGAAGACATACCCCGCTACCTCTAAGCCGCGGATGCCCCACAGGGCTCCAAACCCGGGCCAAGCGGCACAGGCATAGATAGATGTAATCGTGCTCGGAATGAGGTACCAGTCATAAGCCCCCATCCTAAGTATCTGCCAGTTCAAAGTGTCAAGCACATAATAGGTATTCGTCACCGGGCAGCGTGTCATAGAACCGAAAAACATGGACGGGTAGTTTGGGGGACCGAAGTCGTAGGTAAGAAAGGGTGCAACGACCTGACCTTGAAAAACATCGAGCGTGAGGATCCGTCCCATCCCCATCGCATCCGCCCCTCCACAAATGAGCGCGAGAGAATGCCCAGCGGGGAAATAGGGGTAGTTGCCAAAGATCATCATGTCGGACGCTTGCGTAGGGTAGAGATTATATTGAACCCCGTCCTGGTCTCCGAGTCCGAAAGAGACGAAGTAATCGGGCCCCGTGTCCATCGTATCAAAACGAATGTGGGCGCAGAAGTTCGTGTTCCATTTAAGTTCAAAAAGTTCCTTCCAGCGCACGCTGTCCGGAGAAAGATAGTTTACCCAGCGTATGCAGTAATCCTCCATAGTCGCCCGATAAAAGGCGTCCGTTGTATCCATGCCGAGGGAATCCATGTAGGCCAGCTCGCCAAGGAGAGCCTCGATTTCCCGCTCTTCGCCAGTGGCGCTCTCTGTGCATTGCGTCTTGTGGATGTATTCGTGTACGAGGACGATTTCCAGGTACTTTAGTTTCGTCGGATCAAGCCCCGCCAGTTCGACCAACTTGGGGTCAATATTCATCTCATCGCCTTCGGTCGTTCTCCTGCCATCATGAAGCACGGCTCCGTAGATCGTTTGGTCTAGCGTCTCAGCCTCCATGGCACCGCGCTCAAGCTGTTCCCTGAGACGCATAGCAATCGTGGAACAAGCTGCCGTGTGCGACTCGCCAAGCGCATCCGTCCAAGAAAGCGAACTTGGCGGCGGTGTTCGGATGCTCTCTATAGCCTGCTGGATTGTCGCGGTTTCCTCCGGCGTTAAAGGCCGACCTGCGTTCTGCCCAGGAATTGTGAACCAGATTCTCTGGTCAGGTGGCAGTCGTTTCTCCGTGTTTTGTGAAGCGAGAAGCATCGCAGCCCCTACAAAAAGGGGCATTCCGAGACAAAACCACTTTTTTGCCTTCATGGCTCCTCCGCAACTGAGACCTTTGGGTGAAGATGACTACTATCCCAAGCTCCCAGCCACATCAATTGTAATATAGCATATCCTATCATATTGTCAAGAAGAGCCCGAGAGAATTCAACTTCCATGGTGATTTTGAAAGCGCGATGCATTATGACATTGCACAAGGGGTTGAAACCCCTTGTTTGCAAGCGAGTTAACAAGGGGCTTCAGCCCCTTGAATAGCAGATTACCGCTAAGAACCGTCATACGCTGCCCAAAGAGCAAAAAACCGCGCGAAAATCGCGCGGCTTCCTGCGTTGTGGGGGTGTCGAGAGTCTATTTGACGAGCAGAAGCTTGCGCGTTTGGGTGAAGGCGTCACTTTCAAGACGCGCAAAGTAGGGGCCGGACGGGAAGGTTGTTGCATTCCAGACTACGCTGTGGTGTCCGGCAGGTCTGGCGTCGCTGACCAATGTGGCGGCCTCTCGACCGAGAATATCGTAAATTCGAAGGTTGACTTGCGCGGCTCCCGGCAAGTCGAAGCTCAAAGTAGTCGTTGCGTTGAATGGATTGGGATAATTGGGATAGAGTGCCAAAATCAGCGGGACAATCTGCCATGTCGGTGCGGATAACGCGGGATCCGGCCCGGTCCTGACGAGCCACATGTCCTGACCGGTTGCGCCGAATGACTGCGTGAATCCACCCAGAACGAACCCGCCGTCCGTCGTTTGCTGAACTGAATTGCACTCCTCCCAATTGGAGCCGCCAAATGTCCGGCTCCATAGACTGTCGCCGGTGGAAGAGACCCGGAGCAGCCACATGTCAATGTAGCCGGAACCGAACGAGAACGTGTAGCCTCCCAGCACATAGCCGCCGTCTGGAGTCTGGACGATGGACTTGCAATGTTCAGTGGACGGGCCACCATAGGTGCGGCTCCACTGCGTCGTTCCGTAGGCGTCGGTCTTTACCAGATAGACATTCGCCGTGCTGTACATGTCGTAACGCGTGTTTCCCGCCAGTACATATCCGCCATCGGAAGTCTCCGCCATGGCGCCGCATGTCTCAACCCCCGATCCGCCGTAAGTGCGACTCCACAGGGATTGCCCACTGGAGTTGGTCCTCACCAACCAGAGATCACATTGACCCGATCCAAAGGACCATGTATGACCCGCCAACGCATAGCCTCCGTCTGACATCTGCAGAACCTCCAAGCAGACATCGGACTGACTTCCACCGTAGGTGTGGCTCCAATGGTTGCTGCCGGTGGAGTCGGTCTTGATCAGCCAGAAGTCCGAGCTTCCAGCCCCATAAGAATTGGTATAGCCGCCCAAGACATAGCCTCCGTCCGAGGTCTGCTGCAAGGACAAGCAGTAGTCCCCCGCGCTTCCTCCCCAGTAGTTGAAGTTCTGAGGAGCGCCGCCGGCAGTGATTCGGGCAAAGAAGAAATCGAAGCTTCCGCCGCCGTAGGATTCGGTTGCTCCGGCGAGGGCATAGCCCCCGTCGCTCCTTTGAACCACATCGTAGGCTTCCTCGCTCAGCACACCGCCCGTCATTCGCGTCCACCCTATGTTACCGTTCGAATCGGTCTTCACGAGCCATGCGTCCAAATCCGTCGCGCTGTAGAGCGTCCTTCCAGCCAGGATGTAGCCTCCATCGGTCGTTAGCTTGACGGCATTGCAAATATCGTTTCCCGTCCCACCATAGAGACGGCTCCATAGGCTGTCTGCAGGCTGGGCATGCCCCGCCATGCCGACCGCAAGCATAAGCACAAATGCTTGAAAAATCTTCATTTCCAACCTCCGGTCTTTCATATCGAAAATAATACTAAAAGAGTATAATACCATTTTTTGTAAAAGTCAAGGAACCGAAATCGTGTGAAGTGTCCAATCCAACATGAATTCTGGTTCTGCATCCCCAAGATAATAAAAAAGCCGCACGGAAATCGCGCGGCTTTTCAACATTCCAGGGCGGCGGAATACCTATTTGAGAAGCAGCAGCTTCTGCGTCTGAGTGAAGCCATCGGCCTCCAAGCGCGCAAGGTAAAGCCCGGAAGGGAAATTCGACGCATTCCAGACTACGCTGTGGTGTCCGGCAGGTCTGGCGTCGCTGACAAGTGTGGCGGCCTCTCGGCCAAGAATATCATATATCCGCAATGTGACCATCGCCGCTCGCGGTAGGTCAAAGCGCAGCGTTGTCGTGGCATTGAATGGATTTGGGAAAGGCGCCATGAGCGCGAATTGGGCGGGAAGCGTCGGAATTGTTTCGTCCGCGGCAGTGCCGCTACCGACGCGGGTAGCCAGCCTTGGTCGTTGACCTGTGGTTTGGTCAGTCGGTATGATAAACTCCCCTTCCAAGAGGGCTCGGGATAGCGGACACACTGCATCAACTCCTCCTGACATGAGCGTCGAACCCAGCAGTTCACTGAGATTCTGCCCAAGCGAATCTGCCGCCCACACTTGGATATCATGTGACCACGAAGCGTAAAGCTGAACGGCTTGATCACCTCCGACCGGCAACGGAGCTTGGATATGCGGCGTGAAAGTTACGAATTCCCACATAGGAACCTGCACGCATGCGTCGGCGATGAGGTTTCCGTCAGCATCAGGAAGACACCAATAGACTTGACGGGGGTCCATCTCATGCGGAAGATGCACATCATCATGGTTGATGAGCAGAGCGAATCCTCGTAGGGAATGCAGCGTTGTCGCGTCTATCCCGCGCATTTTCATCAACGCTTCAAATCCCGGCGCAGCGGCACTGGCATAAGTGGACACAATGGTGCCCGGGATAAGGTCCTGATTCATGTCCAGCATGGCGAGGATCTGTTTGTTCAAGGTATCGAGAACGAAATAGGTGCCCGACGCTGAACAGCGTGTCATGGAACCGAAAAACATGGGCGGGTAGTTCGGGGGCCCGAAATCGAGGGTAGCGAAGGGATTGACTACCTGGCCCTGATAGATGTCGAGCGCGAGGATGCGCGCAACTCCTGTTTCTGCGCCTGCCCCGCAGAAGACGGCCAGAGAGTGCCCCGCGGGGAGCTGAAAGTAGTCGTCAAAAATCATCACATCGCCTGGCCGCATTGGACAAAGCGTGTATTGATACCAATTCATGTCCCCGATTCTGAATGAAAGGAAACAGTTGGGTTCATATCCTGTGGTGTCATAACGAACGAAGGCGCAGTATTCACCGACATGCAGAAGTGACATGAACCTCAACCAGCGATCCGTATCTCCGGTGGCATATTGTCTCCAACGATCCCAGTAGTCCACCCAGGTCGCACGATACAAGGCATCCGTCGTATCCAGACCGACGGAATCCTTGCACGCCAACTCGGCAGCGAGAGCCTCGAGTTCCCGCTCCTCGCTGTCTGTCTCTTCCGTCTCTTGGGTCTTGTGGATGAATTCGTGGAGGAGGACTTCTTCCAAATGGACCAGCCTTGTCGAGTCATCGCTGGATGACGCAATCAGCATGGGATCGATGTTCATCTCGTTGCCCTCGGTCGTTTCCAGTCCATCGCGAAGCACGGACCCATAGATCTTTTGATTGAGCGTCTCGGCCTCTATGGCGCCCCGATCCAACTGCTTCTGCAAATTGTCGGCAATCGTCGAGCTGGAGACCGTGTGCGTGTCAAGATTCGCGTCCGTGAAAGTAATCGAGCCGGGCGGAGGTGTCCGAATGTTGTCTATGGCTCGTTGGATTGTCGCTTTTTCGTCTGGCGTCAAGGCCCTGCCGCCATACCGGCCAGGAACATCGAATTGGATTCTCGGGCCGGGCCTCGGGCACTTTCGGTCAGGTTGTGAGGCCACAAGGATTGTCGCCCCAACGAGAACGGGCATCCCCAAATAGAACCACTTGGTTCTTTTCATAACTCCTCCCTAATCGGTTTGATAGCCTTCCTTTGGCAGTGCCAGCCCACGACTTTTCGTGTTGAACATAAGAAGATCTTACTATTCAAATAGCATCCGCATGACAATTGACTTTGTCAAATGGAATCTTATTGGATTCTATAGGCCTGCGAAATCCAAGCCAAATTCTAATTTCTTTGTTAACAATGAAATACTGCGTCATTTTCACCTATTGCTTGCCCAGCGAGTACAAAAGTGCCGGTCTGCTTCCGGAGGCAGTGCTGCAAGACAATAAGAGCAAAAAAGCCGCACGAAAATCGCGCGGCTTCCTACACTGTGGAATGCGTCGAGAGTCTACTTGACAAGCAGCATCTTGCGCGCTTGGGTGAAGCGGTCGCTTTCCAGTCGCACAAAACAAATTCCCGAGGCCACCCCGCTGCCGTCAAATGTCACGCGATGAGTTCCTGCTTCACCTTCCAAGAAAGTCAACATTCCGACGGCACTTACACCTAGAGCTCTCCCTTAATACTTCTGGGCGACTGTGCCAAGTATGCTGACAGGAAACTGTCCAATTCATGGCTTGCGCATTCACCTATTGCGAAGGATTTGAAGTGGTGTCCGAAAATGACTCGATCTGAGCTTCGACCGGGACGCCGATGGAGTGCCCGATGAGTATGCCCCCGAGGAAGACGGGTACTCCTATGCCAAAACCCAAGGATATGCCCCCGCTGATGTCGCCGAAGTCCATGAATCCCCCGCTTTGTGTGTTCTTGACATGCGAAGCGCCGACTCCGACACCCGCTGCCGTTCCAACCAGCAAACCCGCCAGTGCCCCGGGTATAATTCCCTTCTTGTGATTCGTTGCCTTGATCCTGTGCACATCGGCAAACGGCGCTTGCCTTGTTTCACCCGTGGGGGGGGTCATTTCAGCGGATTGTATCGCGTTCGAAATGTACATCGGACTGCCGGTCTAAGGTCGTGTCGGCAAGTTGGACTTGACAGCGAAGGGATCGGAAGGCTCGATTCGCCTTCGCAAAATCCTCTGACGGCGAATCCGAACGCAGCGTTGTCCGATACGCACATCCTGAGACAAGACAACAAAGCATCAGAATGCAACATCGTTGCATGGCGCCTCCAGATAATTGAAGATTCGTATACGCAGCCATTGACTTGATGAATCGGGCAAGATCAGTTGCGGGAGAATTACTTTCTCTACCTCAGTCCCTCCTTTTCTTTCATAAGGTTATCAAGCCAAGGCGGCCATACTGTCACTTCAGCAGTATAAGCTTCTTCGTCTGCGAGAATCCTGCTGCATCCAACCGCGCGAAGTAAATCCCCGAAGCCAGATTGCCGCCATCAAATGTCACACGATGACTTCCTGCTTCGGTGAAGCCGTCTTTCAACACGGCAACTTCACGGCCGAGGAGGTCAAACACGCGAAGCGAAATATCTCCGGCTTTGGGAAGGTCATAGCGAATCTCGGTCGAAGCATTGAACGGATTCGGATAGGGGGTATGCAGCGCGAACTCTGTCGGCAGCGGTTCGAGAGGTTCGTCCGCAGAGGAGAAGGCGTCCGGTGGTGCGGTCGTGATGCGGATGGCACGGCCTGCGGTAATCTCGTGCATGGAGGTAGGATAGCTGTTGGCGTAGGTAAGGTTCAAGCCTCGCAGATGGTTGTAATCTTCGATCCCAACGGTGAAGTGATTATTGTTGACATCCACATTCGAAGCGGCCAAGTATTGGAAAAGCAGAGATCCATCTCCCCCTACTTCGGGATATTCCAAGATGACCTCGAAGGTTTCTTCGTTATTGATTTGCATTTCCCGCCCATAGCGATTGGCCGCGCGGCTCCATTCCATGATGAAGCGGCGCTCGGGAGCATCATACCGCGTGAAAATGCTGAAGGTGCTGTCGCCGTGAATCCAGGAATCCCAGCAGTTCAGGTCATCCCACAGAGGAGCAACCAGCGCGGGTGCGCCGATGGGCGCGGGCAACGGCCAATTGCGAAATTCAGCCAACCGCGCCGCTCCAAACGAGAGCCATCCGTTGGAACAAATCCACACCGTATCGTAGCTTTGACCGTAATACACAAAGGACTGAGGGAGAGCAAGAGATACGAGGTCCTCATCATGGACAAGATGAGACTGAGCGCCTGCTCCTCCATAAGCGGGATCCAGCTCAATCCAATTGTAAGTCGGTGTCGCCGGAAAACCCACATCGAGGTCTTCGTAGGCCCAATAGCCATATTCATCGGGTCCCGTGGGATCCGTGGGCTGAACTTGTCCGATGGTCATCACCAATGAGCCGATGCCTTGAGCTATTTCGTTAGCTACAAGGTTGAAACGCAACAAAACTTCACGCCCGCGCGTCACACCAGCCTGCGCGTGGATGCGGTACACATTCTCGTTATTGCGTCCGCTGTCCCCTGCGGCGATGTCTCCCCAATTCCCCTCACTATCGAGAATCTCAATGGAGTTGTCCCATGAATAGAGATTCGCGCTCACATTTTCGGCATTCTGCCCGCCGAAGTTCGTGAGATTGACAATCATGTCCGCCGTCTCACCTGGCTCCAAAATCCCGTTGGCATCGTCTGCGAAGATGTAGGTCGGGACAAGAAGTGGAGCCCGTATCGGAATCAGCACCGTGCGGTCGGTCGTATGTAACGCTGCGTCGGTGAAACGCACTTGGAGTTCCGGTTTTTCACCGTGGCGCAAATCGTCGGCAAGCTCGATGACAAAAGGAGTCGTCTGCGTCAAAACCGTGTTTGCCGGAAAATCGCCAAAGCTGTAGTGGCCTTGGGTCACCGTGACCCTCGGGCCGAGTGAAGACAGCTCGGCCTCGACGCCGCCTACTGAAGGACCCATGTTACCGATGGTGAGAGTGAGCGAAACCGTTTCCCCAGGATTGGGGATGACATCTCCCCCGCCGGAATAGCTTTCACTGAAAACCGACAGCTCCAGATTACCCGCTGCGAACCCAATGTCACGATTTACCGGCAGGTAACCCGCTTTCCAAACGGTGAGCTGCAGCGGCGGATTCCCTTCAATTTGCACCGGAACGATTGCAGACCCGCTGGCGTCGGTCAGCAAAGTGGATTGCAGGTTCCAACCACCGGCGCGGATGGTCACGACTGCATCTTTGACGGGTTGGCCTTGTGAGGATACCGTGACGGGAATGTAACGCTCGCCGGAGCCGACAGTCGTGGGCGCATTCACATCGAGATTCTGTGGATTACCCAACCACAAATGCGTTTCGGGGTCGCCGAGGATGTTGAAGACATCAAAATAGAACTCAACGATGCCTCCGTCGCCGGTTTGGTCGGGGAAACTGCGATAGAGCTCGAGTTCTCCCGCGAGGGTAATCGCACCCATGCTGCGCAAGCCGTCAAAACGCATCCCCTGAACGATGCCGGCCAGAACCGCGTTATTCTGCTTGGTATTGGTGTGCAGATCGGATGCACCATAAAATGAAACGACGCCATTGGGCTGATTCGTTGAGCCCATCCGCAACAGTTTTTCGCCAAAGCAGGGGTTGATGGTTGCGTGGCCGAAATCCCCGCTGCCGCAAACGATGCTGAATAGCGCGGGTGTCTGTCGTTCGCACTGGATATTGGTCAGGTCTTCTACAAGCAGAGACGGATATTGCCACCCCCGCGCACTGCCCCACCCTCGATAAATGACGACCGAAGCGCCATCATTCCACGCATTGCAGATTGGAATCGTATATTCCTGGGGGGGCGGATCGTTCCAGTTTCGCCAGTAAAAGGTGTCCACTTCGCCATAAGTCCACGCCAAGAGTTGTTCTCGTGCCCAGATGACATTCCACACCGGCGTAACGGGAAATGTCCCGGCACCATCATTGTAATTTCCTGCGATTCCGATTCCGCGCGAGAGCCAAGCCGGATCTTCAATGTCCGGGTTCATCTCGTAGTTCGCTACTTTGTTGAGAATCGTGGAGATTTCGCTGCCTGTCGCCACGGAAACGCGGCCGTGAAAAACATCGGGCAGATAGTCTTCGCCATCCACCGTGAAGAAGGGATTATCCGCGACATCCAACTCCTCGGGAGACTCCGGATTCGTCACGCGGAAGGAAGGAACATAGTTGTATCCCGTGACATCGCCCAGAAGAATCGCATATTCGAGTGGCGCAGCGTCCGCCTCATGATAGAGTGTATGAACATAATTGTAGATGCCCGTGATCGAACTGTCTCCCATGATCGAATAGGGGGCTAAGACAAGTTTATATCCTTTGCGCTGTTTCCAAGTGCGCCAGTTCGATGGAATATTGTTAATCCAAGCCGTCGGCCCGATAACAACGAAGCGCCCCGGCATGCCCAGAGAGACAGTGGGATAGAGCTCGTCCAGATTATTGACGATGGATTTGTACAAAGGATAGAACGCGAGGGAAAACTTGCTGGGCGGTGTTTTGGGACTAGGGCCGCCCAATCCCTCCGTTATCAGCTCGACATCAAGGCAGCGGACGGGTCGGATGACATTTCCGTCGGCGATTGCAGGACGAAAACGCATAGCTACGACGCGCAAATCGCGCAGAATCGCAGGCTCCGACAGAGTCACGATTTCATCGGCGCTTCCGGGAAGATTATCTGACGAGACACCGACGATTTCTTCCCCAAGCTCAAGACTCAGAAGCCTTGATCGAGGAACCCCCTCCGGCGCAATCGCGAGAAGCAATCCGAATTCTTCTCCCATGAGCCTGGCCCGCTCAAAAGTGCATCGTACGAGCGTGGC
>DYHQ01000046.1 GCA_020724065.1 Candidatus Puniceispirillum sp.
CGTCACGGCGGTGTACGGGCACGGCACGCCATGCCCCTACGAGGTTGGATTTCGCACCGTGATCGCCGTTTTGGGTGTCAGACCAGCGCGGGGATTACAGAGGACTTGCTGCAGGATGGAAATCATGAGAGGGAGCTATGGAATGTTACGTTGACTGGCCTACTTGGATTCAGGCGGTCTCCACCTTTTTCTTGGCGATAGTCACATGGAGGTATGTGACCCTGACTTAGGGCATTCTGTCCCAGTATAGAATCTCCGCCTACGATAGCAAGATGCCGGTACTTGTTTTCAGATATTTGGAGGTGGAGGACGACGCACAGGAGCACACGGGAAATTTGCAGGTTGAGGGGGACCCGGTAAAGAAAAGGAAGATAATCAGTGAGCGCATCGTAAACGTTGGAAGCGGCGCTGCAATGGATATACGATTGAAATCGAATGGGAGCTTTGAGAACGGGGAATTCAGATTTCAAAAGGGACATGCCTTGGACCCGTGGCCGCTTCCAGTTGACAACGTCATCGGCCCAGACAATGGCAATCCCAATCTGCAAGTGTGTTACTTGCGGAATGAGGGAAATGTATCCATTCTGAAGAACAGCGCCACGGAATTGTTGCTCACATACAAAGATGTTTTTGGCAGGGAATGCGAGACTATATTTGAGTGTTGTGGAAACATATTCGTACCCCCCAAAGGTGAACCGCTTAAGGCGCTGGGATCTCTATGGAAAAGACGCACACACAGAATTCCCTTTGAGATTCCGAGTAGTCCACCTTCGGGGTAACCGTTCATGTCTAAGGACGGAGGTCTAACATGAAATCCATATTCTTATATCTTCCAATAGTCTTACTCTGGGCGGCTGAGCTCGCTCTTGCCGCGGACAAGAGTCTCCCCGGTGACAGGGGCCTTCTTTGGGGAACCGCTCTCAATGAAGCTCAAGCTCAAGTTGAGAAGATGTTTTCGAAAGAGGCTCATCTCGACACATCCCTCTCCGACCTGCCCAGAATTATGGTCGAAGATTCTTTGACTGGAAACGCCGCGGAATATGAATTCTATTTTACACCATTGACCAAGAGATTTGCGTACGTCAGCATTATCTGCAAGTATTGTGAAATAAGCACGATAAAAGCAATCCTTGTTAACAAGTATGGAAAACCCGAGACTGAAGGAGAGTCTCTTATAGCGTGGCTCTTTTCAGACACAAAGGGAGGCATACTTCTTAGCAGAGAAGAGGAGCTTGGACTCATGATAATTTATGCGAATACGAAGCTTCGCGAAAAAGCCAAGGCGGAAATCGAGGAAATGAAATTGCGTCCCTATAAGGAAAAAGGAAAAGATGAACTGTAAGGCATTCAAGAGTGCAGTGAACTCAAACGACTTTAATCCCTTCTTTATTATCAATCCCCGCGCGGGGCCGGCGCGAAATCAATTGCGGCTGCAGAAGCTCATTTCGGAGAGCTTTCGACGAAATTCACGGCTCGACGCAATTCATGTGACACGCGGTTGCGGCGAGGCGATGGAAATTGCGCGCAAAGCGGCATCGGATGGTTTCGATCCGATTGTGGCTGTCGGCGGGGACGGAACCATCAATGAAGTGGCCAACGGTATCTATGGAAACGGGGCGACACTCGCCGTGCTGCCGGGAGGTTCGGGGAATGGATTGGCGCGCCATTTCCGAATTCCCATGCGGTTGCGAGACGCTTTGCGGGTTCTCTCGGCAGGCAAAACGCAGGCGATGGATGTCGGATGGTGCGGCGACCGGCTTTTCCTTGTGACTTGCGGTGTCGGGTTGGATGCGTTGGTCGCGTTCGAGTTTGAGCAGTCGCAGAGCCGTGGCTTTGTTTCCTATTTCCGCATGACGATTGCCCAGCTTGCCAAATTTCAGCCGGAAGAAATGTATCTTGCATCCAACGGACAGCCTCCGGAGTTGGTGCGGCCACTCCTTATTACCGCGGCGAATTTGAACCAATATGGCGGAGGCGCTCGTATTGCTCCGGATGCATCGGCAACTGACGGATTGTTGGATGTCGTCATCGCGCAGCCCGTGTCGGTTTTGAGGGGCTTCAGTGCGATCCCCGCTCTCTTTCTTGGGCGAATCAACCGTGCGCCGGAATTGCGCACCTTCCGGACGCCCACCTTGACGATTCGCCGCGCATCGCCGGGGCCGCTGCATCTGGATGGCGACCCTATCCTTGCCCCCGCCGAAATCTCCATACACATTGAAGAGCAAGCCATGAAACTGGTCGTGCCATGAAGCATCACGGGCAATTAGGCCTGCTTCTCCTTCTCGCTTTTTTGGCAACGGCGAGCATTTCGGCGTCTTTGAGTGAGGAGCAGATGCTCGAGCAGGCACGCTGCGAAGTGCTCGTCAAATTCCGCGACACAAATGCAGCGCTTGATGAAGCGAGTTTGTTGCCCGCTTCTTTGAATGCAAAAATCGTTTCTGCCGGCCCCGCTCTGCCCGCATACGCGGGGAATTTCCCATCGCGAGAATTCGAGAAAGTGCGGTGTTATCGCTTCGTTGATGGGCACAGCGCGAGAGAGGCTCTGCGATTCTTCCAACAGAGCCCACAAGTTTCGTGGGCCGAAACTCGTTTCATTCGCCATACCTGCGGCCCAAAGCTCTCAAACGAAGCGCGCCCCGTTGACCATATTGACGGCCCGCCAAATGACCCTTTCTATCCGTTGCAGTGGAGCCTCAAGCGAGTGCAGGCTGAAGCCGGTTGGGACTTATCGCAAGGCAATTCTGATGTAATCATCGCAATTTGCGACTTGGGAACCGACTTCACACATCCCGACCTCGCTCCTCAACAATGGGTGAACTCCGAGGAACTCGCGGGCCTTACAGGTATTGACGATGACGAGAATGGTTTCGTGGACGATTTGTATGGCTATGATTGGGTGGATTTGGACGGCGATCCTTCACCGGAGAACGGAGACAGTCATGGCACTCATGTAGGCGGGATTGCGGGCGCCGCGCGCAACAACAACATTGGTATCAGCGGCATGGCGGGGAATTGTCGTCTTATGGGTGTCCGCTGCGGGGCGGGTATCACCGTTCCGTATGGATTCGAGGGAATCTTCTATGCCGCGGAGTCCGGTGCCAAAGTCGTCAACTGCTCCTGGAGCGGCACCGGCTTCTCCAATTATGAGAGCGAAATCATCACCTATGCCAGAAATCTCGGCGTGATTGTTGTCGCTGCTGCGGGAAACGAGAGCGAGACCGTTAGCCACTATCCGGCAAGCTACGAGGGAGTCGTCAGTGTTGCCGCTACAGATATTGCCGACTTCGCCGCGGACTTCACGAATTATGGCCCGTGTGTGGATATTTCAGCCCCGGGCGTGGATATTTTCTCCACCTTGCCGCAGAATCATTATGGCTATGCCAGCGGCACATCCATGGCATGTCCGCTCGTGGCAGGAGCTGTGGCTTTGGTTTGGAGTCGCTGGCCGGAGCTTTCGGGCGCTCAAATCGCATCGCGCCTCATCGCATCGGCCGATCCCATTGACATTCGCAATGGTGCGTTGGCAGAGCAATTAGGTTTGGGGCGGCTCAATGTTTATCGTGCGCTGGCGGACACTCTGCCGGGAATCCGCTTGGAACGCCTTGCTTGGCAAGAAGTCGCGGGGGATATGGACGGACGCGTCGAGCCTGGAGAGCGCGCCCTGCTGACCGCATCGGTGTGGAATGACCTTTCGCCCGCGCAGGATGTTACCGGATTCATGGAATTCGCGACCTCCCATGCACGGCTCTTGCGCGAGACCTCGCCCTACGGGGATTTGCCCACAGGCGGCCCCTATGCTAACATAAGTCCGTTATTTGAATTTGAGATTCTTACGGATGCGCAAAATGGTCTTGTTATTCCAGTAGCTTTGGAATGGACGGACGCGACAGGGCGTCTTTTGGCGAGGACGACCTGCAATCTGCAGCCTGACTCGCAAACAGCGACGCTGGCCAACGGCGCTCTGGCGTTAGGCGTTGGTGAGAACGGATGCTTCGGTTTCTATGATTACATTCAACACGACCAAGTCGGCACTGGGTTGCAGGAGGTTGATGAACCGTCCAACTACCTTTGGCACGGCTCTCTTCTGGTCGGAGTGCACCGTATTGTTTCCGACAACTGTTTCGGCAATACGGACGCGACCCGATTCGATTTCCTTGCATTGCCGGAAAGCACGGCTTGGATCGGTTCGAGCACCCGCGCCGACCTTGAAGCGCACGCAAGCTATCGCGACAGCGGCTCTTCTTCCCCTCTCTTCATAGAGATTCGCACGAATATTCTCGCGTTCTGTAGCGTTCAGGCAAACCACCTCTTCATTCTGGAGTTCACTGCCGTAAATCGCGGTGTCAATGCGTATGACGAGGCTTATCTGGGCCTTTTTCTCGACTGGGACATTCCCAATTGGACTATGAACACCGGCGGCTTCGACATGACGGGCGATTTGGCTTACGCGTGCAGCATGCTGCCTGGATTCTCATGGGGTGGAATTGCCTCGATTACGCATCCCTTTTCCGCGTTCAGTCTTCTTCGCAATGAACCCGACCTCTATTCGTCTGATTGGAACGACGCGCGCAAGTGGGAAATCTTGACCGGCGGCATTGTGCCGATTCAAGATAGCGCGGCGACCGACATTAGTGAAATCGTTGCGGTTGGTCCATTTCCGCTTGAGCCGGCTGTGCCCATGACCATCGCCATGGCGGTGCTTGTGGCTGAAGATTCCCTGGCGCTGCGTTCCCTTGCATCCCAGGCCCGCGACCTCTATTCGCCACCGACCGCGCCGCCCACCTTCGAGGAGCCGCAGAATCTCTCGATGATGCGCGTCGCGCTCTTTCCGAATCCTGTGGCGCCCGGCGTGCCTCTTCAGGTGTTGCTACCTGCCGGGGAAGGCGGTACAGTCCGTTTCTACAATATTCTGGGACAGCAAATGGGGCCTTCTATCCCCATTGCAGCTATTGCAGGCAATCGTCCTTCTGCCTTGTCCTGGTTTCCCGCTGCATCAGGTTCCATTTTCTATCAAATAGAGACATCGAAGGGCCTGCATTCAGGTCAATTGGTCATCTTGAAATAGACTCAATCCTCCGAGTATTACACCGTATTTTTCAAATCTCGCGGCTCGGGCACGCTCGTTGCCTTTTGACATGGGAACAGAATGTGGCTTTTCATCTTATAATTCTTAGGGATGCAGAGCTGCCGACCGAGGCACCGAGGCCGCAAGGCCAGGTGCTTGCGCTTGACTTTCTTGGAATTGCCTCTTAATTTATTGCGAAATATCCGCGTGAGATTAGCTGTTTTCGCTGCAATGCGTGTCGTCCTATATATAGGCAGCTTCTTGGCCGTCGCTGCGTTTCCGGTGTGGGGACAAGGGCCGGAATTGGTTGGAATTGGCCTCTCCGGCGCGCCTCAGGCCTATGACACGACCGTAACGAGCGGTCGCACGATCTATGTTGTCGGTGCATGCTTCATAGGCCCGGACACGGAATTCGTCGGCGTTCACTATGGCGGGGTGTTCGAAGACCGCATCATCGTGCGATACGATGATTCCATTCGTCCCGACAGCGTCCCTATTGCCGCCAGTTTGCTTCCGGTCTCGTCCGATGGAATTACCTACAGTGGCGAATATCAGCCCGCTCGATTTTGGTTCAATGTTGTTCTGCCGACGAATATCTCCGAGAATGCGCAGTCTCTGCATATCCAATTCGGCCTTGTGGGAATGGTGATTCCCACCGAGGAGTTGGTCTATGGTCCGATGAAAACAAGCCATGCGCCGTGGTCCATAATCCAGCCATGCCTGGATCCCGTGGACGAGAATCACGAGACCTTCCTGCGAGTCGAATTTGACCATGAAACCCAGCCGCCTGTCATCTTGCGGCCATACGCTGGCGGTCGCATTGGTCAGGTGTTCGAGGTTCAGTATCGTCAAGATGAAGAGGCTCTGCCTGGCTCATTGAAACTGGTTTTGAGTCGGTTTGCCGGTAGTGAAGATCCCGGCGCGCCCCATACCGTCTATCTGAGCGATACCCTGCCGGGACAGAGCAAACTCGCTACGCTTTTTGCTTTGCGCCTCTCAGAGTCCGTGGGGGTTGATTCTATCACCGGAAGCGACAGCCTCGTGCACAATACCCGTTACGACATCGAACTCGCTTACGGGGACATGCTCGAAAATCCATCCGCCTCAGATACCGTGACAGACATACTTTTCGATATCGTTACGGAACCGCCGGATTTCATTGATCCGCCTTCATCATCGGCCAGTCAAGGGGAGAGTCTGCAAGTCCGATACATTCTTCCTGAAAGAGCATCTGCTGTGAACATGATTTTTCTGCGGACGAACGGCCCGGAAGATTTGGGAAGTCCGCACGAGCTAACCCTGTGGGAGGGTGGCAATGGAGTGGGTGAGACCTCATTCCGGCTCAATGGGCTGGACATAGGGACTCGCAATCCATTCATCGCCTACAACCCGGTCGGCGAGGAGGATTCCCTTGTCAGCACTGTAAACTATCGCGTGACCCTCGCTTATCAGGATAGTCTGGGCAATGCCGCAAGTGGGATCGCACACACAGGTTTCATCTTTGAAGAGGACACGGCCACGGTTCCACCGATTCTTCTTCAGCCCATAAGCCACTCAGCAGACAATGCTGACTTCACACTGCAATTCACTCTTCCCGAAACGCCGCTGATTGGCTCGGTGAACGCACTGGTCACGGATCGCACCTTTCATGGACAAAGAGCGAGAACACTGGTTTTTGGCACGCTGGCCACTTCCGGAACCTTTACCATCCTATTGAACGGAGAGGATCTGCCTGGCTCGAATTATGTGACAGATATTTATTACGCCCAAGGAGATACGGGTTATTATCATTTTCTGAATGACCACTACTATAAAATCGAAATGAGGTATGGAGATGCGGCGGGACACGGTGCAGCTTTGAGCAATTCCGCCGACTCGGTCAGGTATGATATAGTGACGAAGGCATTTTCGATATCACAACCCTTTCCGAACGCCACCTTCGCGAATGCCGGATTGGCGGTTAGCTTCACTTTGCCAGAAGAGCCTGTGAAAGGCAGTCTTCGACTTGTCTTCTTGCAGACATCGGGTCTGATTCAGGACGATGATTCGCCTCACATTCTGTATCCGACCGACGGCTCGGCAGGGCTGAAGCAGGTTACCGTGAATCCGATTGACTTGGCTGCGAGTGTAGGGATTGACTCCCTGACTCCCGGAGCGGCGTTGGTCCCGAACAGTACGTACCGTCTTTCAGTAGAATATCAAGATACATTGCTCAATCCTTTCGCTTCTGTTTCGGTGAGTGGCTTGACTTATTTGACAGGAGCAACGATTTGGGTGCGAGGTGAATTCTCTCCCGGTGCGGGCATGGTGGCTCCCGGTGCTGAGAATGTTCCCTTATTCCGCCTGAGCCTCCGAGCGCAGGGAGCGATAGGCGTTTTTAGAGGCGTGACCTTCGATATTGCCGGAACCGCTGCCGACACGGATTTTGTGTCCAATTCCATCAAACTGTGGCTGAGTCAGGATTCCGTTTTTCATCCGGGGTTGGATGTTGCCGTGGCAAGTGTACCCGCTTGGACAGCACCCATCACTTTCTCCGGTTTCACTTTGCCGGTTGATACCATCGAAAGGCATTACTTTTTTGCAGGAAGTTTCGACACGCTGGCGGATCCCACTCATGTCTGTTCCGTGAATGTCAGCGGACCGGCATCCATTGACTGTGGAGGAGATCCTGTCAATGCATCTCATTGGCCGCTCGTGCGAGAAGATATGGCCGTTGAAGTTGAGGTGCTCAGCTTCGAGGCGCGAAACGATTCGTCTTTTGGCACGCTCCTCCTCGTTTGGCGCGTGGCTTCGGAGCGCAACAATGATGGGTTCAATATTTGGCGCAGCGAAACACCTGATACGGGTTTCGTCCGTATCGCCGGCTATCTGGACAGTCCTGCACTCGAAGGAATTGGAGACCATGTCTATACCTATTTCTACAACTGGCTCGACCGAGAGATCGAGTCGGAGAAAATTTACTACTATCGTCTCGAATCAGTCAGTCTTGATGGAACGCATGAATTCTTTGATGAAGTGGCTTGGGGGATGTCGGCCGCTCCTCCGGCCGACTATGTACTTTTTCAGAATCGCCCCAATCCATTCAATGGGATGACAACCATCGAGTATATTGTTCCTCGGAGTTCTCGTGTTTGGCTAACGATTTATGACATTCTTGGTCGGACAGTGCGAGTCCTCGTGGATGGCCAGGTGCATAGCCCCGCAGTGTATCGCGCGGTTTGGAACGGGCGTAATGACTCGGATGGTCTTGTCGCCACGGGCATCTACTTCTATCATCTAAGAGGCGAGGGCGGTTTTACGAAGGCGCGTAAGATGTTCTTTGTGCGATAGGTCTTTTCTGAGAAGTATCCTACCCCACGAGCAGTGGAAGCGCTGCATTCTCTTTCCCTGCCTTCAGCATTCAGCTTGGCGTGACCGTGATTTCCAAGATGACGCAGAACTTGATCAGAGTGATGCTCCAGCTGTCTATTGAGACGGTCGAGAGGCGTTTGTTAAGGCGTGATTCTCGGTGACATGGAATGCCCCCTAATGAGGCTTCACCCTCGCACGGAATTAGCCAAAAAACACGAGCTTAAAAACAGATGTGCGGCGCAGGAGGATGAGGTTTTTTACGAGGCATTTTCGGAGATTTTTTGAAAAAAGACTTGCCATTAGTAAAAAATTGCTTATATTATAAGAAATGGCACATCATAGGCCTGTAAGTTGCGGTTCGATCTTGTTCTTCAGAGCCGCCGAAAAACAGAAATAGAGAAACTCAACATAGCAGCTTTTTTGAAGGAGCGGGACAATGGGGAAAAGATTACTTGGGATTTCATTCGCCCTCATTCTCATGGGGGCTATTGGCGGCATCAGCCTGACTGCACGAACGCCACTGCCGAAGTCGCAAATTGGCGATGCGGCGATTGGCATCTTGGCCAAAACGCCCGTTGACCAGAAGTCTACGGTTATCTCGAGCCTTGACGCATTGACATGGGATGTGATGGCTCCCATGCCGACGGCGCGGTATGGTGCGATCACGGGCTTCTATGGCGGGAAGGTCTTCGTGGCTGGAGGAGCGCAGGATACGACGCATCCTTTCAATACGGGAGTCGTGGAGGCTTTTGACGCCACGGGCGAGCTGTGGTCCGCGACTTACAACGCAAATCCAAATCCACGCCGAATGGCAGGTAGCGGCCAGGTTCAGGTTGGCACAAAACTCTACATTGTCGGCGGGATTACTGAAGCGGGAGTCGTTTCGGGTCAGGTGGATTGCTATGACATGGCCACCGATGTGTGGACGACTTTGCCGAACGCTTGCAATCCGCGCTATGCTCATGGTGTCGCCGTTCTGGGAACCGACATCTATGTTTTTGGCGGCTTCGATGGAGTGGCCACCATGGCGTCCGCTCAGAAGCTGAATACTCTGAATAATGCTTGGTCTGATATCACCGCCCTGCCCAATGCTGATGGGTGGCTTGCTGGCGCCGCAGCGGGTGGCAAAGCCTATGCGTTTGGTGGTGCCACCTACCCGAGTCGTGTTCTGGAGTATGATCCGGTCGGAAATACCTGGACGCCTCTTGCGGATATGCCGCAGTCTCGCGTCTACGCCTCAGCAATGGCAGAAGGTGCCACAATCTTCCTCGCCGGGGGTGAAAATGTTGCTCAAGGTGGAACAGCTCGTCGGCGCGTTTATTCATTCAATACGACGACCGGAGCCTGGGCGGATGAGGAAGCCATGCCGGCCTCGCGAGTTTGGCCGGCAGTCGCGAGCTCCGGAGCGCACCTGTACATTATCGGGGGCCTCGACCGCACTGGATTGCCGGTGACTTTCACGAATACCTGCTGGCGAGCCGAACTGGTTTCGGCGGGTGCGCCCGGGCCGGTGACAGGTTTGCAGGTCACGGTTTACAACGATCCGTTAGGAGCTTTTCTTCAGTGGGTCAATCCGGCGGTGGATAACAATGGTAGCCCCCTGACGGACCTCGATAGTGTCTGTATCGTGCGCTATTCCTGCGCTGACTCGGTGCAGCTCGGCTGTCTCGCGTCACCGACCATAGGAGCCGCGGCAACTTTCATGGATGACGAAATTGAGGACACAGGCGGTTACCAGTGGAAAGTAACACCTTATAACAGCGTCAATCTGGGAGCTTCGCAGTATGTCTCCGGATTCGTTGGGACCGAAGGCACATACACCTGGGAGCCACTTGCTTTCGCTTGGAATGATATTTCAGGAACCGGAACTCCGTTGAATATCACTTATGAGGATCAGGTCATTCTGGATGTCCCCCTGGGTTTCACTTTCAATTTCTTCGGTGGAAACTACTCCACCATCAACATTTCAGAAAATGGCTGGCTGAGTTTCGCCTCCACCGGCGGATACTATATGAACTCTTGCCTCCCGGCATCCGGGGAACCGAACAATGCCATCTATCCGTTCTTTGACGATCTTTCGATAGCTGAAGGGGGTCGGGTTTATCGCTACAGCGATGGTTCCAAATTCGTCGTTCAGTGGCAAAATGTAGGATTCTACGATGCGGCGGGCGTTGCAAGATTCCAGATCATCATCTGGACCTCTGGTGCAATAGATTTCATTTATGATTCTGGTTTCACTGGCCCATTGAACTCGGCGACTGTTGGCATTGATGATGCAACGGGTGCCAACTACTTGCAGCTTTGCTGTAATGGCGCGGGGACCGGATGCCCGAGCCCTGGCGTTGCCTATCGGTTGAATGTCGCTTGCCCTGGTGAAGGCTCGATCACGGGAACTGTGACTCTCGATCCCTCCTATGGCGGCAGTGTCACGAATGTGACCATCACAACCGATTTAGGGGACCTTGTGCACCCCGTTTCCTCAGGGGAATACCATTTTGTAGATATTGACGCGGGAAGCCGCACTCTGACGGCGACTCTTGGGGGCTATGACATTGAAAACACTCAGGTCAACTTGGTGCCTTTCACCGAGTTGACCGGTGTGGACTTCACTCTGGTTCGCAGCGCTCCCGCGCCTGTGACAAGCCTTTCGGGAAGCTGGTCGTATCAAATACTAGCCACTTCGCTTTCATGGAACATCCCTGCGGATACCACCGTTCACCAGTACCGAGTCTATCGCTTGATGCCGGATAGCGCAAATTATGAATTGATTGCGACTCTGCCCCGTGACATCGACGCATACGAGGATCCTGTTATCACTCCAGAAGGGATTTATCAATATTATGTCACAGCGGTTGATGTTGGCCCCTCGACGGATCGCGAAAGTGAACCATCGACGATCATCAGCGTGTCGGTGGGAACGCTGCCTTCGTATTGGCTCTCATGCGACGGTTACTATGACGACCGTGTTTGCCTCGAGTGGTACGGGCCGCAGGAATTGCCGGTGCGTGAATACTACTATGATGACGGTGGAAATGATATCGGCGGTCTGGGATTCTGGGATTCTGGGTACTACGCAGTTCGATTTGCTTTCGAGGATACTGTGACTATCTACGGATTGCGCTACTATTGGACGGATGATGCGATGGCCAGCACTCATGATCGCCTTCTCATCTGGGAAACGGATGCAACAGGAATGCCGGGGACGCTTCTATACGATGCGAGTGCCAATCGAGCCGCCGGCGCGAATGCTTTCATGGACTACACATTGGCTACGCCACTGCAGGTTGCCTCGGGTGATTTCTTTGTCGGGGCCTATCAAGCGAGTTACTTGATGGATTACCTTGGTTTGGGAGGTGATGACAATCCCGAGAGCTTCCTGGATGACACTTACTTTTACAGCTTGTCCGGTGATTCGGGTGATTGGGCGACTTTCGAATCGGATTGGTTCTATTACACGCCGATGATTCGAGTTTATGCGGCCAGTCCCACGGGTCTGGCGACGGCCATTGTCGGCTCAGGCTCGAATCGCAGCAGCATCACTTCAGAAAGTGGAAAGGACCCGGCAACCGGCGCCGTCCTCTGGCTTGCCTCGCCGGTAGCATCGCGTGATGAAGTCAATTCATCTGTTGTTGGTGCTGTCCGGCGCGATGTTCCCACGGGGGATTTCGCGACCGTTCTCAAGTATCCTCGCCATGCTCCGGCCCAGTCGTCATGGATTTCATCCAGCAGCAAAGAAGCGATGGGCCACCTCGATGAACCTGACCATTTCTATGTCTATCGCGATGCGATTTTGTACCATCGTGTTCCACCGGATTCGACAATGTTCTGTGACCGGTCGGTTGAGGAGAATGACGAACACACTTATGCGGTGAAGGCGGTCTATTATGGGGTGGATACAGTCTATGCAGGGGTGGATGTAGTCACATGCGAAGCCAACATGCCTCCGGGAATGATTGACCCGGTCGAAGCCGTCTTTGCCACTTACCCAGCCTGCAATGTTACTCTCGCATGGGAACTGCCGACCGTGAACGACGATGGTACTCCATGTGTGGATTTGGCGGGTTATCGGCTGTATCGAGACGGTCAGTTCGTCACCGAGATTCCGTCGGACATCCTTGAATACAGCGAAGATATCCCCAATCCGGAATTGCCGCATGTCTATGCCATCAGTGCTATAGATGAAGTACCGAACGAGGGAGCGCAGTCCGAAGTGCCTGTGCTGTGCGATGCCCTGTGCAACTACGACTGGATTGAGTTGGAGAGCGATCCGGAGGCTGTCGAAATCACGGATGTCGGCGACGACGATAACCTTGGATTTTTCCCGATAGGCTTCCCATTTGAGTTCTATGGCGAGACCTACAACCTATTCCGATTCGCTGCCAATGGATTCATTACCTTCGAGAGCACGAGTGGAGAATATGATAATGATTGCCCGCTTCCGACGGCCAATGAACCCAACGGTGCGATATACGCTCTTTGGGATGACCTCTTTCCCACCGCGGGCGGCACTTTCTGGTACAAGAATGATGTTGCCAACGGACGGCTCATTGTTGAGTGGAGCGAAGTGCCCTACTTATCGTTGACCGGCACGGCGACCTTCGAGATCATCCTGCATTCGTACGGCGCGATTCAGTTCCAGTACAAGGATGTGGCGCATTTTGAGAGTGCCACGATCGGCATTGAGAACCAAGATGGCGACGACGCGATCGAATATTGCTGCAACGGCAGCGGAGATTTCTGCCCGATCAGTCCGTGGTGTATCTGCTCAGGCTGTTTTATTCCGGGCACCCTTGAAGGCATTGTCTATCGCGGCAATACTGCCTTGCGGGTTGCGGGGGCTGTGGTTGAGGATATCGAAACAGGTGAGACCGCCACAACGGATGCTAACGGTTTCTATCGCATGGTTGTGCCGTGCGGAAGTCGCACCATTAGCGTAACGAAAGAGTATTACTGCTCGCTTCTGGACAACGTTGCTGTCACCTGCAATGATACCACCACACAGAGTTTCCGCATCTATTGGCCGAAATTCCAGGTGCAGCCGGAAATAGTGGAAGCTCAATGTCATGTCGGCACCACTTGTCTGGACACTTTCCGGATCTCGAATCCTGCGGGCCTTTGTCCGCTCGAATTCAGTATTGAGATGGACCCTGAAGTTGATTGGCTGGAAGTTGAACCCATGAGCGGTTCGGTACCGGCAAACCAGACGCTGGCGATCGAGTTGACTTACGAGCCCACCAGTGGGGATCATCTTATTACGATGCTTCGCATTACGCACAATGCGGAGGATTCACCCTACGAGCTCTTCGTGGATCTTCGTATTGATGCAGCCGGGATTCGCCAGGCGGGAATTCCCACGGAATTTGCGTTGCACCAGAATTTCCCGAATCCTTTCAATCCGATGACATCCATCTTCTTCGACTTGCCCATGCGCGAGCATGTGCGACTGGATGTCTTCAATGTGCTCGGACAGAGGGTGGCCACACTGATGGATGAACCGGTGGCGGCTGGCTACCATGTCGTGAACTTCGATGCGAGTCTTCTGCCGACCGGACTCTATTTCTATCGCGTCCAGGCGGGAGATTGGGCGGCGCTGAAGAAAATGATGCTCGTCAAGTAGCCGTTGGTTTTGCGATTTGAGAGAGCCCTGCGCTTCACGCGGCGCGGGGCTTTTTCTTTCAGGACTGTTTACACGGATTCCCAATGGAAGGAAGGAATTGTGGATGGAAGCTATGATCCTCGCTGCGGTGATTGGAATCGTGGCGGCTGTGGCCGCGACGCTTCTCCTTCGCCAAAGCCTTCGCAAAGAAGCCTCGGAAGCGGATAGGCGTGCCGCAATACTGGAAGCGTCCACCCGCGAATGGCGTGAGGAGCTGGGCAGGTCTCTGTTCAATCTCCAGCGTCAGGTTACCAACGAGATGGCCACCGGACGCGCCGAGCAGCGAGAGGTGCTGGAAAGAACTTCACACTCTCTCGAAGAGAGATTTGAAAAGCTCCAAGCCTCGAATGAGCAGAAACTGACGGACATTCAGGGTCGGGTGGAACAGAGACTCGGGGAGACGCTTGACCGCACGAGCCAAACTTTCAAAGAGGTGACGGATCGCCTGTCCGATTTGCGAGTCACGAACGAGCGCATTGTCGAGTTCTCTCGAGACCTCAATCGTCTGAATGACATCCTGCAATCGCCGAAGTTACGAGGCGAGTTTGGGGAACTCACGCTGGAGAAAATGCTGCGAGAATGTTTGGCGCCTGAGCAGTATGGGCTCCAGTTTGCCATCGGCAATGAGAAGGCGGACGCGGTGATTCTGAGTCGCCAAGGGCATTTGGCGGTGGACAGCAAGTTTCCGCTCGAGAATTGGCGCAAGGCTCACAATGGCGAGCTTTCTCAGGAGGAACGCGATCGCGCTTCGCGCGATTTTGGCAGAGATGTGCGCAAGCATATCGAAGACATTGCGCGTAAGTATATTCATCCACCGACCACGCTTGACATAGCCGTGATGTTCATTCCCGCTGACAGCGTTCACTATGAACTTCTTCAGCAGCCGGACATTCTCGAGCAGGCTCGTCAGCGGCGCGTTTTTCCGGCTTCTCCGACCACTTTCTGGGCCTTGCTGCAAGTCACGATCATCGGCTTTCGAGGAATGAAAATCTCGGAAGAGGCACAACGAATCACAGCCCTTTTAGATGGCCTGCGCCGCGACCTTGACAAATTCCGCGATGCGTATCAGAAAGCGTATAGGCAAATCGGTTTTGCGCGAGAGAATATGGAAGATGCGGGAAGGCATCTGGAGCATTTTGGCGTCACCCTCGATACTCTAAGGCTTCCCAATACGGATACCGGAGCCGGCGATACAGGGAACCTTCTGCCGCAACCGGAATCATAGGGAGTGTAGGCGGTGATAGAGAGCGCTCATTTCAAGAGCACGAGCTTGCGGGCGGGGGAGCTTGTGGCCTCAGACGAGGCG
>DYHQ01000003.1 GCA_020724065.1 Candidatus Puniceispirillum sp.
GCATTCTGGTCGTCGTGGGTCACTTCAACGGAAAATCCCCGGCTCTTTGCGCGTAATAGAGCTCCATTGTGGATTCCCGCTTTCGCGGGAATGACCCCACGGATTATATGATGGTTTGCTCAGGCAGACACGCCAGATGCATGCCGCGGCGGAAATGACTTGCTCAACAGAACTTGTCAACTCGATTTCTAAGTACCTCAAAACTAATGAAAAACATTAAGACAGCTGTGGTGTGTCACCTGCCCGGAAGTTGTAGTCGTTTTTGCCAAGACAGAAAACGCTTTTTGATTCAAACCAAACCCTAATCAAGTCCGGGAGGACAATCACCATGACATCGCGTTACTTCTCTCTCACGGCGGGCCTTTTGCTTTTGGCCTGCGTTGGCGTCGCGACGGCCGCCAATATCACCTTTCAGGTGAACATGGCCGTCCAGGAGCGCCTTGGAGACTTCAATCCCGCTGTTGACACCGTCCTTGTTCGCGGGAGTTTCAACGGTTGGGGTGGCTACACCGACATCTTGACGACCGTAGCGCCCGACAGCGTCTATCGTATTACGGTTGTCATTGCCACAGGGAACATCGAGTACAAATTCGTAATGGCCAATCGCGCCGCAGGCGACGACCGGTGGGAGGGTGTAAACAATCGCATCTATACGGTCACCACTGAAGACGACACGCTCGATGTTGTCTATTTCAACAACCAAAGCTCCTCCGCCGTCTTTGACCTTGAGGTCCTCTTCCGTGTAGACATGCGGGTGCAGATTCTCATGGGCACTTTCGATCCCGTGGCGGATGTTGTGATGGTTCGTGGCGGCACGCCGCCGCTGGAGTGGGGAGGCAGCAACAATCAACTTCCGCAGGTTACGGGCTCGCCGGGACTCTATGCTGACTGGATCGAATTCGATAACCTGCCCTATCCGGGTGAGATTCAGTACAAATTCGTATCTCTTATTGGCGGGGATCCAAATAATCCGCGTTGGGAACAAGTGCCGGGGGGTGGCAATCGCATCTGTGCATTCACAGGAACCGAGCCTGATGACCTTCCACCGCCCGGTGGCAACGGCTACCAGGAAATCCAACTGGACACTGTTTTCTTCTCTGATGTTTCCTTTGAGGACATTACGCAGAATCCGGTGGATGTCACTTTCACCTGCGATGTGCGGCCAGCCTACTACAAAATTATTGAAATCGGCTACCTCGTAGATATTCAGACGGGAGACACGATCTGGTCGGTCGAAGGTGTCGGCGTCAATGGACTTTTCGACCAGTGGACTTGGGGCAGTATCCCTGAATCGCAGCAGTTGCATGACGATGGTGTAGCTCCGGACGAAGTGGCTGGCGACAGTATCTGGACCGTTACTGTGAATATTCCTGCCGGTTCTCAGCGCAGCCACCCCTACAAATACGGGGTCAATGACTACGACAATGAAGCGGGCTATGAGCAGGACCACCGCCTCATCGTGGACGACGCCAATCCGACGCAGGTGCTTCCCGTGAACTGTTTTGGTGAACTCGGGGACCTCTATGATCCCTACCTCTGGGTCTGTAGTGAAGCGGCCGAACCTACGGCTGACATCGCCATTCCCGACGAGTTGACGCTTTATCAGAATTATCCCAATCCATTCAATCCGGCGACGCAAATCGTCTTCGCCCTGCCGACTCCCGAGAAGGTCACACTGCAAATTCTCAATATTCTCGGTCAAGAGGTGGCGGTGATGGATTTGGGACGCCTCTCGGCAGGGCGTCATCAGGTCACCTTCTCGGCGAAGGATCTCAGCACGGGTATCTATTTCTATCGTGTCGAAGCCGGGACGATGGTAGCCGTGCGCAAGATGTTGATATTGAAGTAGCCCTCCGGCGACTCATTTTCCAAATCGGAGTTCTTCGTGTAGGGTTTGAACTTGTCTACCGCGAAATCCGCCGAGCAGGGTCCCCGACCCTGACGGAATTTCTCGATGTGAGGTGAAATCATGGACATTCGTATGAGATGCTTTGGCTTGTTTTTTTGTTTTCTGTTCGGAGCGGCTGCATTTGCTCAGCATGTCTGGTGGGAGCCGGAAGCCCCTGTGGTCGGCCAGGCTTTTGCCATCTATTATGATTCGCGTATCGGTCCTTTGGGTCCGAATGTTGCTCAGCTCTGGCTGCATTGGGGTGTCGTGGATCCGAATAGCGGTGGTTGGTCGGCTCCTCCGGAGAGCATCTGGCCTCCAGGCTCGCATATCTCGCCCGACGGCTATGCCTGCCAGAGTCCGATGAATGAAGGAGTGGATACCGTTTGGTCAATCTCCATTGATCCGGATACGAGCATCCGCCACCTCGCGTTCGTTTTCACCGACATGGCGAACAATTGGGACAACAACAACAACCAGAATTGGCGCATTGATTTCATCACCGGCGATGTCGTGGCATGGTGGTCACCTGAAGAGCCCGTGCCCGGCGACCTCGTGACCATTTTCTACAATACGATTCCCGGTGCCCTTCCCGATGGCGCGCAAGATGTCACTCTTCACTGGGGCATCAACGAGATCTATTTTGGTGCTTGGCAAGTGCCGCCCGAAAGCATGTGGCCGCCCGGAACCGTCCTGTTTGGGGATAATCATGCCGTTGAGACGCCCATGAATTCGTTGGGGAGTGGAATTTGGTCATTGGCTATCCAGACGAACGACACCACTTTCACGCTCCACTTCGTGACGCGCTCGGGTGACTCATGGGACGGCAATTCCGGCGCAAATTGGAATATCATCCTCGAAGAACCGCCGCCGCCCATTTTGGCTCATCATACCTTTGCCTACGATCCGCGCTCCGCTTTCGTCGGATACTTTGGGACCATCAGCTCGGCCAGCGTTGCGGGGACTTTTAACGGCTGGAGCACGACGCACGACCCGCTCCAAGTACCCAATGAAAACGGTGTCTGGATGAAGGAACTGAGTATTCCTGCAGGGACGCACGAATACAAATTCGTCCTGAACAGCAACAACTGGCAAAATGATCCGGACAATCCGAATTTCGAGCCAAGCGGCTATCATAATAATGTCATGAACGCCATTCTGGACACGATGCCTCAAATCTACCATCTGTTTCCTTCGGAGGGCGAAGTCTATCGCGGTGCCAGTGCACAGATTTCCGCATGGGCAAAGGTTCGGCGAGGCGACCGCGGGCCGGGTCTTCAGGGCGCTCCGAGCGCCACATGGGACGATGCCCCTGTGGCTTCAACCTGGTATGCGGCAAGCGAAAGTCTTGCCATCTCGCTGATAAACGCACTTCCGGGTCGCCATGTTATCGCTGTTTCGGCCACGGACAGTGCCGGACGAAACCGAATCAGCACCACAACCGTCGCTGTGATTGATTCCGAGCATGGGTTCTATGCCATTGACCCTGAGGGAGACGATTTCGGACCCGGCACCTATATTGATCCCTATGGTGAGGGCGAAGCGGATTTGCTCGCCTTCTCGATCAATGAAGCGGCGAACGGCGACTCGCTGGCGTTCGAGATCGAACTTGCGGCAATTACACCGAAAACGCGCGTGGCCGTTCACATCTTGAGCGACATTGCTCCACCCTATGCACCGACAGCTACTTTCAATCTGGAAATGGATTTCCCCGATTGGAATGGGCGCGGCATAGCTTTCGTTCTGGGTGACATAACAATCGGTGAGCCGAGCCCGGCGCTGCTGAATACTCTCTACATGTCTCGCGCTCCCTTAACCTACGGGGCGCCAATCGAGCTGGACCTGCAAGCCTATACCGACGGCCGTTTTGTCTTCCGTCTTGCGCGGGCCGACCTTGAAGCGGTGATGGGCAACTATCAGTCTCCATGGTTCTTCGCTTGCTGCGCTTTCTTGGCTAATTCCACTGACGGCGATGCCTATGAGGTGGATTCCTTGAACGGCGGAAGTGATGCCACGGGCGAACCCGACATATACGACGCTCTCTTCTGGCCGCCGCGACTGCAACGGGTGATGCTTCGCAACTGGTCAGGCAACCGCACGGCGACTTTCGATGCGGCGGGCCGAGGCTTTGCCGCGGTGCATCCCGATTCGATTGGCCCGAATGTTTTGCATAGTGGGCCGGTCGTTCAAATTCTCACCAAAGGAACGCATGTCGCGCCGACGATTCTGCCTGACAAGGAACTAATTTGCACCTTCCACAGTGACACAACGCTTGTCGCCCTCAATCTGTACCAGAATGACAATCCGCCTGTCAGTCTGCCCATGACCGACGACACTTTCTCCGTGGATGTGACATTGGAGGAAGGCGTGAATCTCTTCTGGCTGGAAGGGATTGATGCCAACGCAGACACCGGTCGCTCAGCACAAACCGTCTTGGAACTTGCGGTCAATCATCAGCCTGATCCGGTGATTACTCCGAGTGTCGAGGCTGGCGAAGGGATCTTGGATGGTTCCGGCTCGACCGATCCGGATAGCGATGATCTCACTTTCGTCTGGACCGCTGATACAGCCAATCCAGAGGAGGTGACGATTATCAATCCGAACGCTTCCATCGCCTCTTTCGCCCTTCCGTCAACAGTGGGCGAATATTACTTCCAGCTTGAGCTTAGCGAACCTGTTGGCCCCGGCTCGATCGGTCGAACGCTTTTCACGATTTATCCCGATTCGGCTCATGCCTTCGATTGGAACGAATCTACGCAGAATGTGCGCGACGCCATCATCTACGAGATTTATCCGCGTTCCTATTCGGCGAGTGCGGAGCTTGCGGCAATCACGGCGGACATCGAGCGAATTCAAGGTCTCGGAGTGAATTATATCTACCTTATGCCCATCTTTGAGGGTCCTTCAGGGCATGGTTATGAAATCACCGACTACTACAGCATCGAAGAAGACTACGGAACGGAACAGGATTTGCGCGACCTGATTGAAGCCGCCCACGCGCGCGGCATGCGTGTCATTCTCGATATGGTGATTAATCACAGTTCCATTCAGCATCCTTTTATGCAGAACGCCATGCGATACGGGCGTTATTCGCACTATTGGGATTATTACGACCGTGATGCGAACGGGAACTACACCTACTACTACGACTGGGCCAGTTTGCCGAATCTGAATTATGACAATGCGGATGTTGAGGATTACTTCATTGATGTGGCCAAATATTGGGTTGAGGAGTTCGGCGTGGATGGCTATCGCTGTGATGTAGCCTGGGGGCCGCAAAATCGAACGCCCACCTTTTGGCCCAAGTGGCGAACTGCCCTCAAGAAGATTCGTCCGGATTTGCTATTGCTTGCCGAAATGGACGCCACTAATTTCAATAACTTCGACCGTCGTTTCGATGTCATCTATGACTGGGCGCTTCACCATGCCGGTATCGAGAATTTCGCCAATATGTTCCAGCAAGGCATTCCGAACATCAACAACCTCCATACGGTTATCACGAACTACGGCTACAACTATCCGGCCTATAAATTCCCCTACCGGTTTCTGGAGGACCATGACCACGGCCGCTACATCTCCTACAATACAGTTGAGCAGACGAAATTGGCGGCGGTTCTTCTTTTCACTATCAATGGCGTGCCGCTGATTTATGCGGGGCAGGAAGTCGGCGAGCCGTCGCAACGCGACCTGATTGATTGGGCAGGCGGCCCACCGGGCCTCAGTCATTTCTACTACAGGCTTTGTCAGCTCCGCAATCAGTTCCCCGCGACAAGAAGCTCTCTTGTCGAGCGATTGACAAACAATCAACCGAGCGTTGTCTATTCCTACATGCGGCGCAGGACGAACAAGCTCCCGATTCTTTGTGCATTGAACATGGCGCCAAATTCCCAAGTCGTTACGGTGACGGTTCCGACGACCGAATTGGGTTTGCATCCGGATTCGACCTACTATTTGAGCGAACTTCTAACCTCCACCTACATCCAACGCACCGGCAGCGAGCTCCAAAATGTCGTAACGAGCCTAAGTGCGTATCAAACTCGCGTGTGGACGATTGCGCGCGAACCTGTCGAGCTTGCCGCACCTGAGCCACCGCAGGAGTTGCCAAAGATTTTTGCACTCGGACAGAACTATCCGAACCCATTCAATCCCGTCTGCACGGTTCCCTTTGAACTGCCCAGCCGCAATCGCGTGACCATCGCTGTTTTCAACCTGTTGGGTCAACGAGTGGCCGTCTTGACGGACGCCGTTTACCCGGCAGGGATCCATCGCGTGTCGTGGGATGGGCACAATGACCTGGGCGCTCCCGTGACCTCGGGTGTCTATTTCTACCAAATCCGTGCAGGCGACTTCGTCGCGACGCGCAAAATGCTCCTGCTGCGATAGGCACTGCTCACGCGATAATTTTGCCTACACTACCCTAAAGGAGTCATCGCCGCCGGAGAGTTCCCTTTCTCCGGCGGTCTCATTCAGAAAGCCATAATGAATTGCCTACGAACATTTGCCATTTTTCTTGCCATGACAAACATGTCTCTTGCCGGTGAAGTCCTTCTGCGCACTTATCCCTTACCCTCGGCTCAACCGGCCGGTCGCGGCTACATCCTCTCCGGCGATGAGCGTTCCTTTTTCTTCGGCACAACGGCTGCGCTCCGAGATAGTCCTTTCATGGGATTGACCGTTTCAGGGGAGAAGCTCTTCGATGACTTTCGCTTGTGGCAAGGCGACCGACTTTTCGATCGTGCTGCAGCGAAGGCCGATTTCTGGGCGCAGGGCGTAAGTCTCACCACCGAGTCCGTCACATTCGTCCTCGATATGGCCGCCCAAGATTTCCTTCGCATTCTCGCGCTCTCGAAAGCAGAGCAGGATTTCTCGCTCGAGCTGATTTTTTCACCGAACGGCCTGAGCGAGCGCCGAGTACGACATTATTCCGATGCGATGACGATTGCCCCAACGGAAAATGGCAACTATTTCCTCGGAGTGGCTTGGCCGTCTCCCGATATCCTCCAAAACCGCCCCAGAGAAATCGCAAACTTGCCACCGGATAGCCTCTTCTCTTTCGGCTCATTCTACGGTAAGCTCCGAGATCATACGATTACCCCGAATTGGGTCATTGCGTACGGTACTTCTGAGGATGAAGCTCTGATGGCGGCAAGGCAACTGGTGACGGAGCGGGGAGCGAGCTCTCTGATGCGGCGCAATTTGGTGTTTGCGGCACTTGAGCATTCCTCCTTTCGCACCACCGATTCAGCGGTTGGAGATGCTCTCCGTTGGGCGAAGAAATCGGTGCTCGATTTGCAGGCAGCAGGTGGAACGGAACTATGGGCAGGATTTCCATGGTTCGCCGAAGCATGGGGACGCGACACTTTCATTTCACTCCCCGGAGCTTTTCTCGTAACCGGGAACTATGACGCGGCTCGTCAGATTCTGCTTCAATTCGCCAAATGGCAGGATAAGGATTCGACATCCTCCACTTTTGGTCGCATTCCGAATCGTGCGCGACCTGACGAAATCGTCTTCAACACCGCCGACGGTACGCCTTGGTGGATTCGTGAGATTTACGAATACGGTCTCTATTCCGGTGACTGGGAGCTTTGGGAACAGCTCGTGGCGGCTGAACCGTCGCGGAAAACTGAGCAAGTTGAAGGCGCGGTGCGTCTTGCCTTGCGTGGCGCGATCGCGCACATGGATTCATTGGGCTTTGTTCGTCATGGCGATGCGGAAACTTGGATGGACGCCGTCGGCCCGGAAGGCGCATGGACTCCGCGCGGAGATCGCGCCGTCGAAGTGCAGGCGCTGTGGCATGCGGCGTTCGATGCCGCGCTCCGCATGGCGGCTACTTGCACAACCAAAATTCCCGACAGTGAATTCAAAGCATGGTTTGATGCACGCGAACTTCTGGCAAAGAGTTTTGCACGGCATTTCGTTCGACCCGACGGCCTCGGTCTCTATGATCACTTGAATTCTGACGGCTCACCCGATTTGCAGGTGCGGCCAAACCAAATTTTTGCCCTCACCGTTCCGCTGACGCCGCTTCTTTCCGAAGAAGTCGCGCAAACTGTCTTGCGCACGGTTGTCGAGAGATGCACATATCCTTATGGGGTTGCCTCACTGGTGCAGAAAGATGCGAACTTCCATCCATTTCATGTGCATCCGAATTACCCCAAAGATGCCGCGTATCACAATGGCACAGTCTGGCTTTGGCTCTCGGGTCCGGTGAAAAGCATCCTGGCTTCCTCAGGGCACGGCGATCTCGCGTGGCAAATCGCGCAGGTCGAGATGAATGAAATTCTGCATGGCCAGACCGTCGGGACACTGCCGGAGCTCTATAACGCGATCCCAGAAAAAGGAGAGACCGTCCCGCGTCCATCAGGTTGCGTTTCACAAGCCTGGTCGTTGGCCGAATTCTGTCGCGTCTTCTATCAAGATTTTCTTGGGATTCGACCAATTCAAGTGCGAGGGGAAAAGCAGGCGCTTTGGCGTATTTTCCCTCGCGTTCCGCCCGAATGGGGACACACGGAGACGCAAGCTTCCTTCGGTGAAACATCCGTGCGAATTGCACTCGATTCCAATCCCGATTCTGTCCGAATCGTGCTTCAGGCGTTGCAGATTCCGGCCCAGCCCATTCCACTCGAATTTTTTGCCTATCCCGATGGCGTGCGCGGGCTGCTCAAAGGAACTGAAAAGCTGCAAGTGGTGTGGAGAAAAGGCGAGAGCACAATCGAAGTTGACGGTTTTCCGACGACACATGCGACTCTCGAGGGCTGGCCCTATGCCACATCTGCGGAAGAGCTGAGTTTCTTGAGGCCAGCAATCCGCCCGGGACTCGCCGCATTGCAGGAGCCAAAACATGAGCGCTTTTCCGGAGAAGAAGTCACGCGCCGAAATCCTGACGCGAAACTGATTGTTTCTTTCGATGATCCCGAAGGCGACGATGTTGGCGACGGCGATTTTACCTATCCGACCGAGTCTCATTTCGAGCCCGGCATTCTCGATTTGACCAACTTCGAACTTCGAGCTGACAAAGACGATTGTTACTTCACACTGCGTTTCCGAAATCTTGTTCAACCCGCTTGGCATCCAGAATATGGATTCCAACTGACTTTCGCTGCCATTGCGATCCGCTGCGGAGATTACTCACAGAAGAATCCTTGCACAGACGCCGTCGGTGCTAACGCGGGCGTTGGATTGCCCGAAGGCTATGAAGCTGACCGCTTCGTCTATGTGGGCGGCGGCTTACGCGTGACCGATGGCCGACACAAAATTCTGGCTGAGTACATTCCGACCGATCCGCACTGTCCCATTGGCGATGTTGCGCAAAAGGAGGTTCGATTCGCACTCCCGCGCCGTTTGTTCCGCGGTGATCCAAGCCAGTGGAAAATCTCGATTCTCGTCGGTGGACAAGATGATCACGGCGGCGCAGGCCTCGGCGAGTTTCGCGCTGTTGAGAAGGTCGCGGGGCGTTGGGTCGGTGGCGGAGGCGATGGCACCAGCCGCGTCTATGACTCCGCCTTCTGGCTGCCGAAATAGTATCCATCATGTTGTAGGGGCAGACCAATGTGTCAGCCCGTGATTGAAGATCGCAAGACTTCCGCACCAAGGGAGAATATGATTCATGGCTCGCGTTATCTTAGAGCAAGTCACCAAGATTTTTGAAGGGGGCGTGGTCGCCGCGCGAGATATTTCCTTCACCGCCGAGGAGGGCGAATTTGTCGTGCTCGTGGGGCCGTCGGGCTGCGGCAAATCCACGGTCTTGCGCATGATCGCCGGCCTCGAAACAGTCACCGAAGGCCGCATCTTCATCGGCGAGCGCGTGGTCAACGATGTTGCGCCCAAAGACCGCGATATTGCGATGGTCTTTCAGAACTATGCGCTCTATCCGCATCTTTCCGTCTATGAGAACATGGCGTTTGGTCTTCAGATGCGCAAATTCCCCAAAGCGGAAATCGAATCGCGCGTGAATGCCGCAGCCGAAATTTTGGAGCTGAGTGATTTCCTGGAGCGCAAGCCGAAAGCGCTGTCAGGTGGTCAACGCCAGCGCGTCGCTTTAGGTCGCGCTATCGTGCGTCATCCGCAAGTCTTTCTCTTCGATGAGCCACTCTCGAATCTCGACGCAAAGCTCCGTGTTCAAATGCGCACGGAACTTGCGAAGCTCCATCATCGCCTCGGCGCGACAATGATCTATGTCACGCACGATCAGGTCGAAGCCATGACCATGGGAAATCGCATCGTCGTTCTGAAAGATGGCGTCGTACAGCAAGTGGACACACCGATGAATCTCTATCAACATCCGGCGAATCGCTTCGTCGGGGGATTCATCGGCTCACCCGCCATGAATTTTTTCACCTGCGATGTTCGCAATCGAATTCTGAAACTCGCTGAAAAGGACATTCCTCTCGTGTCCGAACTTCGGCAGCGCGTGGAGGAAAGCAAGCAAATCATTCTCGGTATTCGTCCGGAGCATTTCATCGCAGCAAATGAAGCGGCGGCAAGTGTGGTTCGCATTGAGCCGCAGATTGAAGTGGTCGAGCCGATGGGCAGTGAGATCTATCTGCATTTTAATTTGAATGGCTTGCCGGGCGTCGCTCGGCTGCCCGCGGACACGATCGCTCATCAGGGAAGATCCTTTGGCCTCGCCTTCGACCTTACTCGCTGCCATTTCTTTGATGCCCAAACCGAGCGCGCGCTATGAAGTGGCAACGATAGAAAGAGAATCAGGCACTGCTTGTTCAATCAGAAGGAAGAAGGGAATGAAAGCTTTGAATCTCGTTTCAATCCTCTTGGCAATCACGCTGCAGTATGCTCTCGCAATGGCACAACCTGGTCCGCCAGACAGCCTCTGGAGCCGGACTTATGGGGGTGCTGGCGACGATGTATGCTTTGCCGCTGAGAAGACGATGGGTGGCGGCTATATTCTTGCAGGAATTACATCTTCTTTTGCAGCTGAACGATGCGATTTATGGCTGGTGAAGATGGATGCCAACGGAAATCCACTTTGGACACGTACCATTGGCGGCACCTATAATGAAGCAGCGTTCTCGGTTCAGCAGACGAGCGACACCGGATATGTCGCAGCGGGATACACCACATCTTATGGAGACGGTTATGATTTTTACCTCGTGAAGACGAACGACTCGGGTGATACGCTGTGGACACGAAACTACTCCGCTTTCGATCTTGGAGTAGCCTATTCGGTTCGGCAGACTACGGATGGAGGATACATTATGGGGGGATTTGGCTGTTCAATCTTTGGACAGTTCACTGCACTGTGGGTTGTGAAGACTGATGCTCAAGGTGAGAGGCTCTGGACGAGCTCCCCCGGATGGCCTGGATATGGTAGCAGTGGCCGTGTCGAGTCCGTTCAGCTAACGAGCGATGGCGAGTATATCCTGGCCGCATGGTTGATCCCAGCTTGGGGGCGCGACAGCGCATTCCGTCTTGTGAAGATGAGCAGCGGTGGATCCGAGCGATGGACTCGCATCTTTGGAGGCAGCCACATGGACAGGGCAAAAGCAGTTGAGGAGACGACGGACCGCGGCTTCATTGTGGTGGGATACACCTATGCCTCTGGGGCGGGTGGCGCCGATTTCTTCCTTGTGAAAACGGACATGGCTGGCCATCTGCTCTGGTCACGCACCTATGGAGGTGCCAATGATGATCTGGCGTATTCCGTTCATCAAACGATGGATGGGGGGTATATTATGGCGGGAGAGACCAATTCTTTCGGTGCGGGAAATCGCGATTTCTATCTTGTGAGGACAGACGGCTCGGGCAACCCACTTTGGACTCGCACTTTGGGAGGATCCCGTGACGAGGAAGCTCGTTCGGTTCTACAAACAAGCGATGGAGGATATGTTGTTGCCGGATATACTTCTTCTTTCGGCATCGGCGGCAAGGATCTCTGGCTCGTGAAGACGGGGCCGGAACTGGATGCACAGCCAATAGATATTTCTTTGCCGATGCAATATGCGCTTCATCCAAACTGGCCGAATCCCTTCAATCCGTCCACGCGGATTGCCTATGACCTTCCAAAGACGGTTTATGTGACATTAACGGTCTTCGACCTCTTGGGACGACAAGTTGAAACGATTGTCAATGACATGCAAACGGCAGGAAATCACACGACTATTCTTGACGGCTCACACCTGCCATCGGGAATCTACTTCTGCCGCATGCAAGCGGGGGATTTTGTAGACGCGAAGAAAATGGTGCTGCTGAAGTAGTTGCGGGCGGGTCGGGCGACCGCGTCGGCGAAAAACCACCGCGGCGGCGAATCTCCCGATTCGCCCCAAATCTTGTCGCAGAAATTGTTGAGGCGCCAGATGATGAAACTTTGTTGCATATTATTTCTTGTGTGCGTGACTTCGGCATTCGCTCAACCGCAAGCAACGGCGAACGGCATTCTCTTTGTCTATGAAAATGAAACTGCCAAGCGCGTTTGTATCGGTGCCGATTGGAACGGATGGACGCCGGAGAATTTGCCTATGGAAAAGGCCGAAGGCATTTGGCGCGTCGTTGTCAATCTCAAGCCTGGCGTTTATCACTACAAATTCGTCGTGGATGGCAACTGGTTGCCCGACCCCAAGAATCCCGCGCGTGTGGATGATAACTATGGCGGATTCAATTCCGTGTTCACGGTGACCGAAAGCGGCACAGTGAAATTGGAGGGATACAAGACCCAGCCGACGGTCGTGAGCGATGATTACGAGACGCGCGGCCGAACACTCTATTTGAATATCATTTGGCATCAGCATCAGCCTTCGTATCTGGATCCGGCCAAAGATCAACTTCGAGGCCCATGGGTGCGCACGCATGCCACAAAAGATTACTACGATATGGCCGCCATGCTTGCCGAGTTTCCGGATGTGCACTGCACGATTAATCTGACTTCATCGCTTCTTTGGCAACTTCAGACCTACTATGTCGAGCGGCTCTCGCCATTTCTCACAACAGGGCCCACAGGGAAAGCGGCGATTGACGCTGACAATTACTTCAAGAAGTGGAGTGCAAAGACGGATCCATGGATTGATATTGCATTGACGCCCGCCGAGAAGCTCGATAGCACAGCGCGAGCTCATCTTTTGACGAACAATTGGAACGCATTCGGCATTTCACCCGTGATGCTCGAGCGCTTTCCACAATATGAAGCGCTGCACGAGAAGCCGCTTGATACATTCACGACAGATGACTTGCGGCAGCTCAAGGGATGGTTCTTCCTCGCCTATTTCGACCCCGATTTTCTACGCGGTACGGGTGTCAGTCAACGCATCGGCGTGGACCTGTCGGATCTCCTGCGGGAGGAAGATGGCAAGTTCTACTTGAATCGGCCGATTTCCGAGATGGACTGCAATCGCCTCGTTGCGGAAGCGGTGAAAGTGTGCCAAGCGATCGTGTCAATCCACCGAGAGCTTATGTATGATCCGGAAGCAGGTACAGGACAGATTGAGGTGGTGACGACGCCGTTCTATCATCCGATTCTGCCACTCATCTACGATTCGGATTTGGCGAAAGTGGCGATGCCGGATGCGCCAATGCCATCGCGCTATCATTTTCCCCAAGATGCCAATGCGCAGGTCGTGAGGGCGGTGAATTTCTATGAGCAGCTTTTCGGGCAGAAATTGCGCGGTATGTGGCCGGGCGAAGGCTCAGTCGCGCGAGAAATTGTTCCCATTTTGTCACACAACAAGATTCAGTGGATTGCGACGGATATAGGCGTCTTGTCCAAGTCAACGCCGCCCAATCAGCCGCTCTATTATCCCTATTTTGCGGAAGGTGACAGTGCAACAGGTGTGGTCGTTGTCTTTCGCGAGACCGACCTTTCGGATCGCATCGGTTTCCGCTACCAGCAGTTTGCAGGAGAAGCAGCGGCGGATGATTTCATTCGTGGGTGCCTGCATTATGCGCCGGCCGAAGGCGAAACCAACCGGTTGCTGACGGTTATCCTCGACGGTGAAAACGCGTGGGAGTGGTATCAGAAGGACATGGACGGCAAAGAATTTCTGCGCGCCCTCTATCGCAAGCTCTCGCATCTTCATGAGACGCGACAAATCGTTACGGCGACGCCATCGGAATATCTTCGTGGCAATCCTTCCCGATGGGTTCCATCGCATGCGCCGGAATCACTGCCACATCTTACACGCCTGTGGCCGGGCTCGTGGATTCATGCGAATTTCGACACATGGATTGGCGAGGACGAAGAGAATCGCGCCTGGGAGATGCTGCGGCGAGCGCGGATGGATTTGGCGGTTTATTTCCCCGAAGCGTCGGCTCCGAAGAGCGAGCGGCCGAAATTGGATGAGAAGCGACAGGCCATCTGGGACGCCTACGAAGCGATGTATGCTGCCGAAGGCTCGGATTGGTTCTGGTGGTTTGGTGCTGACCAAGAAGTGCCGACAGGGGACCAACCTTTTGACGACGGATTTCGGATTCTGCTGCGAACGGTCTATGAGAAAATGCGCCTCGCTGGAGCACCTGTGGAAGTGCCTGAGTTGTCGCCGATTATTAGGAAATAGTGAGGAAAAGAACCTTTGATGCGCAGACATCGCTCACTGGCGTTGTGGCTCGTTCTACTTCTTTGTCCGATTAGCCTCGGAACAAGCAAATCTTCCATAGGAGCATCACCCTCTTCACCTGTCGTCAGCACGGTCAAGCATCCCGAGTGGAGTCGGAATCTGAGTATTTATGAAGTGAATCTGCGACAATACACACCGGAAGGGACATTCAAAGCTTTCGAGAGCCATTTGCCTCGACTGAAGGAGATCGGCGTCGGTATTCTTTGGCTGATGCCGATTCATCTCATTGGCGAAAGGAATCGAAAGGGTGGATTAGGTAGCTATTACTCGGTGAAAGACTATCTTGCTGTGAGTCCCGATTATGGCACCATGGAGGATTTCAAAGCACTCGTCGGGAAGATTCACGAATCAGGCATGTATGTCATTCTCGATTGGGTAGCCAATCACACGGCGTGGGACAATCCACTGACCATCGAACATCCAGAATGGTATGCACGGGATTCGAGCGGGAATTTCGTCCCACCCGTCCCGGATTGGAGCGATGTCATTGATTTGAACTATGAGAATCGCGGACTCTGGGAGTACATGATACATGCGATGAAATTCTGGGTGGAGGAGGCGGATGTTGACGGATTCCGATGCGATGTGGCCGGGATGGTGCCGATGGAATTTTGGAATGAAGCGCGGGCTGAGCTGGAAAAAGTGAAACCGGTTTTCATGCTGGCCGAAGCGGAGGGGCCTGAGTTTCACGAGCATGCCTTCGATATGACTTATAGCTGGAACTTCTACTATCTCATGCGCGACATCGCGGTCGGCAAGAAAAATGCGAGCGACATGGTGGCCTATTTCGACGAGGAGACAGCGCGTTATGCTGCGGATGCCTATCGAATGCGATTCATTACGAATCATGACGAGAATTCATGGAATGGGACCGTGTCTGAGTGCTTCGGCGATGCCGCGGAGGTTTGCGCAATTCTGATGGGAACGGTCCCAGGGATGCCGCTTCTCTATAGCGGACAAGAGGCCGGGCTGAACAAGCGACTCTCCTTTTTTGAGCGAGATCCAATCGAATGGAAAGGATATTTGCACGCTCAATTGTATATGACGCTTCTGAATCTCAAAAAAGGATCTCCGGCATTGTGGAATGGAGCAAGTGGCGGCGATCTGTTTCGTGTTCTGACATCAAATGACAGTACCATTTTCTGTTTTGTAAGGCAAAAAGAGGATGAAAAAGTACTCGTTGTGACAAATTTGTCAGATAAGGAGCAAGATTTCTCTTTGACAGGGGCACATTTTCCTGGTGACTATGTGGATGCAGTCACGGGCGAGAAAATTTCATACTCACCCGGTCAACGAGTGGAGTTGAAAGCGTGGGGATATCGAGTTCTTGTGAAGTGATGTCACTCAATAGCAAACCATCATTGCGGGCGGGTCAGGCGACCCGCCTCCGCGAGAAGGCAAAACATCGGTGGCTGCTATCGGTCTTTTTTCTGCTGGCGACTTGTTCGTGCGCCAGCCACAAAGGCCCTGTCCGAATGCAGGTGTGGCATCAGATGCAGCCGACGGATCGAGCCGTGCTCGAACGCGCAGTGAAAGTGTGGGACGCGCAGCATCCGGAAGCAACAGTAACCGTGCTCTATAAAGAAACCGAGGAGTTGCGTACGACCTTTCAAACGGCGGCCTTGGCAGGGCTCGGTCCCGAGCTTATCTTCGGGCCTTCGGATCAAGTCGGGCCACTCGCGATAATGCGCTTCATTCAACCGATGGAACCCTTCTTCACTGAGGAGGAGCTTGCCGAGTTCGATTCGGCTTGCTTGGTCCATTTTCGCGGGCATCTCTTCCAAGTGGCCGACCGAATCGGCAATCATTTGACTCTGATTTACAACAAACGCCTTTTGCCTGAGCCGCCGAAGGACTCCGATGAGCTGATTCGTGTGGGAAAGGAACTTACAAAGGATTTTGATGGCGACGGTCGAATTGACCAATGGGCGCTCGTTTGGAATTACACCGAGCCTTTCTTTTTCATTCCCTTTCTTGGTGGTTTCGGCGGATGGGTGATGGATGAGGAAGGGAAGCCGACCTTGAACACGCAGGGAGCCGTGGCGGCGTTTGAGTTTGTCAAATTCCTGCGCGACAGTGCTCGAATCATTCCTCCCGAGAGCGATTACAACGCCGCCGATGTCTTGTTCAAAGAGGGCCGCGCCGCGATGCTCATCAATGGCCCCTGGTCGTGGGGAGGCTACGCAGAAGCCGGCGTGGATTTTGGGTTGGCGCGCATTCCCAAGATCACGAAGACAGGCCTTTGGCCGTCTCCCATGGTTTCGCCGGTCGGTTATTCGATAAACGCGAATGCCGAAGGAAAACGGTTGGAACTTGCTGCGGAGCTTCTGAAATATCTTCTCTCTGCTGAGGTGCAACTGGAGTATGTGAAAGCGAGCAGTGTCATTCCTTCGAGACTTGCGGCGCGGCGAGACTCCAATTTCATAGAGAATCCGTGGATGGCGGGCGCCGTGGCACAGCTTGAAGTGGGTCGTCCGATGCCGATTGTTCCTGAATTGCGGGCTATCTGGGATGCGATGCGTCCCTCATATCAATTGGTCTTGTCGGGGGCAATCCCGCCTGCCGAGGCCGCACGCCGCATGCAAGATGAAGCCCTGCGCAAGATCCGGGAGATGAACGAATGACAAAATATTCTCCCGTCGCACTTCGGCGATTTGCTTACATCCTTCTCCTACCTGCGGGTTTGGTGGTTGCTGTGGTCGTTGTGTATCCCTTCATCTACAACCTGATTCTGTCGCTTTCCAATATGAGCCTTTTGCATCTTCGTGATTGGCAACTAATCGGGCCAAGACAATACGAGAAGGTCTTCAGTGAACCGGGGCTCTACAGTGTCTTTTTCAAAACCGTGCTGTGGACGGTTGTCAATGTGACATTCCATGTGGGCATTGGCATCTTTCTCGCGCTGTTATTGCACAACAAATTTCGCGGCCGCGCGATTTTTCGCACGCTCTTGATTCTCCCCTGGGCGGTGCCGCCGGTGGTCACCGCGCTCACCTGGCGCGGCATGTTTCATTATGAATATGGAGCGGTGAATCTGATTCTGACCAAAGCGTTTCATCAAACGCCGATTCAGTGGCTGAACGATCCCATCGGGACTTTCGCCGCATGTATCATCACGAATGTCTGGCTCGGCTTTCCGTTCATGATGGTCGTCGCGCTCGGCGCACTGCAGAGCATCCCGAAAGAGCTCTATGAAGCCGCGGATATTGATGGCGCGGGTGCATGGAAAAAGTTGCGAATTATCACTCTGCCGCTCATTCGCCCTGTGATGATTCCGGCAATTACTCTGGGTCTCGTGTGGACTTTCAACAAACTCGATATTGTCTGGCTTGTCTCGAATGGCGGCGAGCCGGCTGATTCGACACATATCTTGGTCTCGTTTGTCTATAAGGCGGCCTTTGTGCTTTATCGTTATGGCTACGCGGCGGCGCTCTCGACGGTGATTTTTGTGATTCTGCTCATTTTTGGGCTGTTCTTTCTGAAGAAGACGAGAGCGGCCGAGGCGGCCTACTGATAGGAGAGAGACCTCGTGAAGAAATTGCTTCTCTATATTTTCCTTATTCTTTTCACTGCAGCGACGCTCTATCCTATCGTCAATGTTGTCTCCATTTCGCTGCGGCCCGGAGATCGTTTGTTGACGACCTCGCTGGCGTTCATTCCGCCCGATGCTTCCTTCGATTCCTATCGGCGGCTGTTCACCGAAAATCCATTCGTGAGATTGCTCCTGAATAGCACATTGGTGGCGCTGGCAGTCACGGTGACAGGCGTGGCTCCTGCCTCGACGGCGGGTTACGCGTTCTCACGATTTCGATTTCGAGGGCGTGGCTTTGGCATGGCGATGCTGCTGACGACGCAGATGTTTCCCGCAACCATGCTGCTACTGCCGCTTTTCGTGATGCTGGCGAAATTGCACCTCATCAACAGCTATTTCGGGATTATTGTCGTCTATGCGGCGACCGCACTCCCCTTCTGCATTTGGCAGATGAAGGGCTATTATGATACGATTCCGCCTTCATTGGAGGAGGCGGCGTTGATTGATGGCTGCACGCGTTGGCAGGCGTTTTTCAAAATCATCTTGCCGCTGGCTGCCCCTGCGCTCGTCATCACCGCTCTCTTCTCCTTCATGACGGCTTGGAGCGAATATGTCGTCGCCGCGCAGGTCTTGCAGAGCGAGGAGATGTTCACTTTGCCGCTGGGGCTCAAGCAATTCCAATCGAATATGACCACCGAATGGGGTCTCTATGCGGCGGGGTCGGTGCTCATCAGCATTCCTGTAATCGCACTTTTCCTCTTCTTGACGCGCTGGCTTGTCTCTGGCCTGACTTTGGGCAGCGTGAAAGGGTAGGCTTTGTGTGTGACGCGGTGTTGGAGGACGGCGCTGTAGGGAGGAGATTATGGATTCCCGGAGTCTTTCGCGGCGCCTTGGCTTATCCAGTTGCGAACGAGTTCGATAGTCTCCGAGGGCAGAGGAGCACCCGTGGCTGGCATTCGCTGCAATCCATTGGAGCCTTCGAGGCGCCAAACGAGCTCGCTGGAATCCGGCTTGCCTGCGACGACATAAGGATTGCCTGAACTGCTTGTTGCGTGAATCCATGCATCGAAATTGACGATATCAAAGTCGCCATTCGGCGTGGCTCCACTATGGCAACTCAGGCATCTATCTTCGAGCAGCGGCCAAATGTCGCTCTGCCAGGTGAGCGAGTCATTGGGCGACCGGAGAACCTTGTCGCCAAAGTCGCTGCAACTCCATAGGGCGAGCAGCCCCGTGAGAAGAGTGACCGCAAAGGTAAGCGCTTGTTTTCCACCCTTTTCTGTCGGCCCTTTCATTGGCTACTCCCCCACTGTCTCGCGAGCAATGAATTGCACTTTCACATCTTGCTCTTCGGCGAGTTTCAAGAAAAGGAATTGCGGGCGGGCAATATGGTATTCCTGCAGCTTCACTTTGAATCGTGCTGTGACTTGAAGTGTGCTGTCGGCTGAGTCGAACACGGCGGTTAGCTCCGGCTCGATGGTTCGTGTCATGCCATGCAGAGTGAACTTGCCGCGGGCCTTCAACGTGATGGATTGCTTATCCGGAATTGAGGTCGCAGGCGGAGCAACGATCTCCTCCAAGACAAACTCAATGGTCGGAAAGACATCGGGATGCAGGTGGTTCTCCCGCATGTGCTGGTTGCGCAGTCCGATGCCCGTGTCGAGAGACAGGACATCCGCCACGAGCTTTCCCCCGACCTGAGCGTTCAGGTCCTCGGGGTCGAAGTAAAATTGCCCAAAAATTTCGCGTGTGTGACCCTCAAAGGTTTCGCCGGTCGCGCGTGAAATGAAGACGACTTCGTTCGATTCACTCGGCTCAACCGCGAAATTCTTCGATGCCGCCCCAACGGCGACGGCAGCGAGCAAGAGACCCGCCAGAGCGAGCGCTGGAGTCATCGTTCTGAATCGGTTGTTCATGGATGATTTCCTCATCATAACCAAAGATGCAACTGCAGCTCGCCGGTACCGTATTCATCCCCGCGGTCGTCATGATTCCATTCGAGGGCTGGAGTTAGTGAGAAATAGCCGCGTGGGATAACATCACTCGACAGCCTTGTTCGCCAGTAGAAACCAGTTTGGTGGTCGAGATCGGGATCGAAGAACTCGTAATAGACATTGAAATACAAACCGCGTTTTGCCATGCATCGAAGCTGGTGAGTTGCAACAACACCGGCCGTGCTTTCGTCCACCATGTCTGTCTCTCCGAGGAAAGTCCATCGGCTCCAATGCATTCCATAAAACGCACCCCAGAATTGCGGCGAATGCTTCATGTCTCCGATGTCTTCGACTCGATAGCTTCCTCCAAGCGAGGTGTTGAGAGTGCCAACCGTAATACGCCTGGCGAGGCGTGCCAACATCGCTCTACCGTGAGTCCCCGCGACGCCATTGATGAGCCCGAGCGTCATGTCCCAACTCTGCGGATAGAAGCCTATTTCAATCCCCGTATCGTATGCTTTCGTTCCCGCGCCCTGGGAGCCGCCGTAGTCCAGAAAGCGGCGACTGAAAAGCTTATGATCAGCGAATCGCCAGCCATAAGCAGGCATGAACTTTCCGACTCGCACAACACCCGACATCGGCAGTCCTTGGAACAGAGCGTAAGCCTCCTGCAAGCCGCGATTCGACACATCAAGACAAACTTGGGTGGGCTCGCTTAGCGTGTAGGCGAGATAGAAAGAGGCCTGCATGAGAACGAAACGATTGTCATCTTGTTGCAGTCTCGTGCTGTCATTCTTCTTGAGATCGTCTTGCGCATAATAGAGGCCGCGCAAATCGAGGCCGACCTGAAGACTCTCGTTGATGCGTGGCTTGACTCTCTCGATGTCCTCCAGACTCAGTGTTTTTGCGGCAAGGTCTGTGTAGCTGACGAATTGCGCGCCATACAGAGTCCGCATCCCGCCCCCTGTGGCGTTGCAATGACAAAGCCCACAGTCTGCTGATAGCGCATCTGATACTCGGGCAAGGCCAGCAGGGTTTGATGGGGTGCTGCAATTGTCAGCAACAGAGCAACGCATCCAAGGCACCATGGTCTCATGCTTCCTCCATGATTTCACGATTCTCGTAGTGAAAGCGTTCCAGCAGATCGCTTTTGCACAGCCAGGGGAAGAACCCATGCTGTTTCATATAATATAGGAAACTTAGACTTTTTCACAAAGCGCAGTCAACGAAATAGGAGAGTGATGAAGGTTGTAAAACTAAGTCAAGGAGAAACCTATCAGCCCGAGCTCAACTGGAAGCGTGTCAGTTTGGCGGGGAGTACTGAGATTTCCGTCGAGTATTTCGAAAAGCCTGCAGGGCACAGTTCTCCAATGCACAGTCACCCCAGCGAGCAGGTGAGCATCGTCATCAAAGGGAGAATGAAGGTGGTCAGCGGAGGTGGAGAAGAGGAAGTCCTCGATGTGGGTGATTCCGCGTGGTTTGCACTGAACGAGCCCCATCGTATTGAGAACCCGGGAACCGAACTGGCGGTTGGCGTGGATATTTTCGTTCCGGCGCGAAGTTTCGACTTCTGGACGAGGAAGCTGGGTCAGTAATGATAAAATCGTTGCTTTTTAACTGATACTATCTTATCTTATGGTTAGAGTAGTCTGCGCGCGCTGAGGAAAGACGGTATTCTCCGAAGTTAGAGAGGCGTGTCATGAAAAGGATCATGATCATTCTGTGCTTGTGCGGATTTGTCAGTGCTCTGTCAGCGAAACCCGCACTGGTGATTGTGCAACGAGATGCCCTGAAGGGCCTGGAGGACAAGGTTACCATCTTGCGAGACTTGCGCGAGACGGCTTTTGCGGCAGCGGAGCTCGCGGATTTGGACGCTGCCCAGATTCCCTATCAGCTGATTGACAGAGAATATGTGCCTGGCCACTACCTGCTTGTCCAAGGGGCGAGGCAGGCTGCGAAGAAAGGATTGCCGATTCTGTGGCAGGATAGGAAAGGCGCGCTCTTGCGGTTGGACAGACCTCTCGATGAAGCAATCTCCGAGCGAGTAGGCGGCGAGGAGCCGCTCGAATCAAGAACACCCGCAGTTCGTGAGTCAAATCCGATTCTGCATCTCGATGACCCAAATCTGGATGCATGGCTTCAGACTCTCGCGAATCAGGTGAATGCTGATTCACTTTTCGGATGCGTCTCCACACTCGCCTCATACAACCGTTACACGCGCTGGACTTCGAATGATGCAGCGGCGGCGTGGATCTTGAACAAATTCATCAGCTATGGGGTGGACTCGGCCTACTATCACGAGTTCACCGCCACGGGAAGCGGGTGGAGTCGAACGGCAAAAAATGTCATCGGCGTGAAGACGGGCGTTGTGTATCCGGATTCGATTATTCTCATTGGCGGGCACATGGACGCGACTTCGCAGAATCCCTCGCTGGCCGCACCCGGGGCCGAGGACAATGCGACCGGCACAGCCGCGGCAATTGAGGCCGCTCGCTTGTTCCAACAGCATGAATTCTCGCACACGATTATGTATGTCGGATTCAATGGTGAGGAGCAGGGACTTCAGGGCAGCGAGGCATTGGCTGATGCGATGGCCGCAGCGGGGCGCAAAATCGGGGCGGTCTTCAACTTGGATATGGTAGGGTATTATGATCCGGCAGACGAAGACCTCTTCATTGAGGGTTTCTACACCGGCGTCAGTTCGGTCTGGTTGATGGATCTTCTGGAGGACAATTGCCTTCAGTTTACGACGCTGATTCCCTACATCTACGGCAGCAACGGTTGGGGCAGCGACCATGTGTCGTTCCACAGCGCAGGCTACCCGGCAGTGATGTCCATCGAAAATGAATATGATTCGTATGCGTGCTACCATAACACCTGCGATTTGCCGGATCAAATCACACCCAGTTTCTTGCGTCAAATGGCTTTGGTGAGCATCGTTTCCGCGGCGGAGCTTGCAGGGCCGCAAGGCGCGGCGAGCATCTCTGGCACTGTGACGCTTGAGGGAATTTCCGATTATTCAGGTGTGACGGTCTCGGTGGTTGAGGGAACGGAGAGCACGGTGAGCGCGGTGAATGGATTCTACCGAGTGGAGCATCTGCTGGGAGGCACTTATGCTCTCGCTTTCTCAAAAGCAAGCTGGCTCTCTGATACACTGACCGGTATCATGGTGGCCGCCGGTCAGGAAACACCGGGGCAAAACATCTTTCTCTATGCGGCGACTCCCGGTTCCGTCTCGGGAACAATCGCGCTTTCCGGCGGCAGCGGCACGCTTGCGGATGCAATTGTTTATGTCAATGAGACTGTCTCGCCCGTAGGCAGCGATGGAGCGTTTCATGTGGCGCCGGTCTATGCAGGACAACATGTATTGACGGCTGCACTGGACGACTATGCGCTTGCATCGCAGGTTATCATCCTTGGCGACGGCGAGAATCTGACAGGGGTTACCCTAACGGTCTATCCCTTCTGGGATTTTGAGGCATCGAACTATGGCTTGAATAATGACGGCACGAATTGGGGCTGGGGAACGGATGCGACGGCGGGTTACCATTCGGCGACGCAAGTTTGGGGGACGGCGCTCGGTACCAACTACGCCAATTGCACGGATTATCGGCTCATCATGCCTCCGGTTTGCCTGGCGAACCTCGATTCGGCGCGCTTGGTTATTTGGCATTGGTATGATATTGAAGCGTCGGGGCCGACAGTGGACTATGACGGCGCCAATGTCAATCTCGCTCCGTTTGGCACGGAAAACTGGCAAGTAATCAATCCCGTTGGTGGTTATCCTCAGGGGGCGGGTTACACCTGCAATCCAATTCAGAATCAGCCCGCGTACAACGGCCAAACCGGAGCGTGGGCGCAGGCGATATTCAATTTGAATTCATTTCTCGGTCAGAATATCAAGATACGATTCCGTTTGGGCACGGATGTGGGCGTAACGAAGCGCGGATGGTACTTGGATGACATGGCGCTTGTCGGCTGGCCGAGTGTCGTCGTGCCACAGCCAGTTGATGACCTTGTCATCTATCCTGTTGGAGAGAGTGTACAGCTTTCATGGAGCGCGGCGAGCGGCGCGACCAACTACAAAATTTATCGAGGGACGGAGCCTTTCCAACCCATCGAATCAATGACACTGCTCAGTACACAGGTGGAAACGACTTACATTGATGAAGATGCCCCCGGTTTCATGACGGCTTTTTATGTTGTGGTTGCAGCAAATTAGCGCCGCTTCTGTCGGCTCATACGGTACCACGGCATCGAACGGCCCGGCTAATGCAAGTCGGGCCTTTTTTCTTCAAGGCGGATTCTTCTTTGATTGCCGTTTGACTTTTGCTCGAATTGGATTAAATTATTCATGGTGCGCGCTGCCCTCTCTCCAAGAACCTTCAAAGGAATCAGCGTGGAATGGCTTCACGAATCTACATGAGTCAATCGAAACATGTTGCAACACATCCTATCGTTGACGACGATCCCATCGTAGCCCGAACCCTTGCCGAACAACTCGAGGTCTTGGGATTCAAATCAGCCACCGCGTCGGATGCCGAAACGGGAGATCGCAGTCTGCGGTCGGGAAGCCTTAATTTGGTCTTGCTGGACTTGAGTCTACCTGACCGCAGCGGACTTGACCTCCTGCGTCGCTGGCAAGACGAGTTGGTTCAAGCTCCGACGATCATGATTTCAGGAACGGCCACCATTCCCGATGCCGTTGAGGCTCTCAAGCGCGGTGCTGTGGATTTCCTCGTGAAGCCGATTGACATGCGCCTGCTGGAGGTGGTCGTAAACCGCACTTTGAGTTCGCAGAGACTGCGCAAGGAGAACCTGTGACTGCGAGAGCTCACGCAGGCGATGCCCGTCGAGTTTCTCGGAAGAAGCGATGCGACGCGACGGTTGCTTGCAGAAGCCGCGAAGATCGCTCCGAGTGACCAACCGGTTTTGATCGAAGGCGAAACCGGTACGGGGAAGCAGGTTCTGGCGAGATTTGTTCATGCGCGTTCGGAAAGAGCCAACGAGCCTTTTGTCAGTGTGAACTGTGCCGCGATTACCGAATCGCTGTTCGAATCCGAGTTGTTCGGGCATGAAAAAGGAGCATTCACAGGAGCCATTGGTCGAAAGCCAGGCAAATTGGAGCTTGTGGGCAACGGAGTGCTCTTCCTGGATGAATTGGGTGAGTTGCCTCACAACTGTCAAGCCAAGTTGCTCACTGCTCTGGAGGATCGAGTCTTTGAGCGGGTGGGAGGGACGCAGTCCTTGGAGTTCGAGGGACGAGTGATTGCAGCGACGAACCGAAATCTCCATCAGGAGACCGAAAAGGGAGCATTCCGCAAAGATCTTTTCTATCGCTTGAACACCTTCCGCCTGCAAATCCCTCCCTTGCGCGAGCGACCTGACGACATTCCGTTGTTCGTCGAGAAGACTGTCGAGCAATGTCGCCGCAAATATGGTCGCAAATTCACTCTGCCGGACGAAGAGACGATGGACGCTCTGAAACATTATGCCTGGCCCGGCAATGTGCGCGAACTTTTTCATCATGTGGAGCGCATCGCTCTCTTGAGCGAGTCGGCTGAAATTCCGAAGCGGATGTGGCTCTCCTTTCCTTCATCGCTGCTCGGAGCCAGTTCTGCGAAGACCGAGGACCTCCGTGCGGCCGTCGAGGCGTTTAAGAAGCAGCACATTCTCATGATCGTGCAAAGTTGCAATGGGAATCAGACGGAAGCCGCGCGGCGACTGGGCATCGAGCGAACTCACCTGAATCGTCTCTTGGCCGACTATGAGGGCCGAAGATGAAACGCACGGCTTTCATCGAACGCGCAGTGCTGATCGTCTTCTTGCTGTGCGTTGCTGTTGTGGGAACCTCCAATCTGGCGCAACGACGCGAGCTCGCCGTCAGCATAGCTCGTGATGAGAAGAATATCATCATTGAAACAGTTTGTCCTGGCAGCCACGCCCAAAAAGCCGGCATCCGAAAAGGAGATGTTGTCCGTGCGATTCGCGGCCGCACCATTGAGGAAGTGGCCTGTGCGGATTGGGAGGTGCGTCGTGCTCTGCCCAGCGAGACGCTCGCGTTCACTATTCAAAGGGGAGATTCTCTTTTCAGGGTCGGTTTGAAGGCCGAGCAGCCGATGACTCCTGGATTTCTTTTTCTGAACCAAATGATCGGACTGATCTTCGCGGTATTGGGCATCGCGGTGTGGTGGGCGGGAGGTCGGGATCCGACCGTATGGGCATTTCTCAGGTTGAATATTCTTGCGGCTGTGGCCATATTGCTTGACTCGCAGTATAGCGTCTTCGCGTCGGTTGCACCGCGCACGCTTTATGGTGTTGCATGGCTGGGCGCCTATCTATTTCTTCCCGCGTCATTGGTAGATTTTCTGTTCCGCTTTCCACGCTTCACCTCGTTCAGGCGCACAGTACGCCTCTTGCTATTCTATGCACCCTTTGCATTCGTTTTGGTCCTCGCGGGCATCTCGTACATTGCTGCGCAGGTGAGCGGTCAGCTTGGATGGGTTTTGCGGTTCAGCTTTCTTTTCCGCATAGTCTTCGGGACCCTCTTGGTGTTCTATGTGCTGCTGTCTTTGGGCAGGTTGATTTATGTGGCATGGCGTCCTCTGAATGAATCGGAAAAGAATCAGAATCGTTGGCTGCTGCTCTGCACTGTGGTCGGCATTTCGCCTTTCATCTTTCTGCATAAACTCCCCACGGTGTTTGGGTGGCCACCCCTGTTGGCCAGCACGGCCGCCATCAGCTTTCTACTTGTTGTCCCGGTCGGTTGGGGCATGGCCGTCGCCTCCTTTCGCATGCTCAAGGTGGAGTGGACTCTGTCGAGATCAATGGTCTACCTGTTATCCGCGGGAATTGCACTCTATGCTGCGGCAGCGATGCTGATTCTGAGTTCCCGCGGTCTTCATACGAAGCTGCTCTTCTCTTCCGCTCTGCTATGGGGAATGGCGGGATTGCTTCTTGTGCTCGCGGCTCTGGCATTGGCAGATCGTCTCAAGGGACTCTTGGATCGGTTCTATTACGGCGATTGGTTTAGCCTTCAGCGGGCCCTGCAGGACCTGAGCGGCAAACTCTCCGGCACATTGCTCGAGCGGGACATCGTGCGAATCCTCACAGAGGAATTGCCGGTTCTGCTCAAAATGGACAAGGCCCTGTTGCTCACGGTCTCGTCCGAGCAAATTCAGATTGCATCAGAGCCCTCGCCCAAGATCGAAGAACTCCGTCGAACGATTTCGACGGAATCGTTTCAACAGGAGTTGCGTCGTCTCTATGGTTCAGGCACGGGAATGCGTGTGCTGACTTCCGACGATCCCATGGCGGCGCTGGGTCATCAGTTGGCCGTGCCTCTGATCCATGCCGGAGAGCTGAAGGGCTGGCTTCTGCTCGGGCGGAAATTGTCGCGGGCACCTTATGGTCAGCGCGACTTCCAGTTGCTCGAGACCTTGCCGACGGTGGCGGGGCTGGCGCTCTCGAATGTGGAACTAAACAGTCGGCTTCTGGCGCAGGAGCGTCGCACGATGGTGGCGACCTTGGCGGGCGGAATCGCCCATGAGATTAACAACGCCCTCTATCCCGTTCTCGGCCAGGCGCAGCTCATCGAAGTGGCCGCATCAAAGAGCTCCGGAGAGGTGCAGCGGACAAGGTCTCTCAATCCGCTCAGATTATTGGAGACATGTGCGCTCGAATCAAACGAATCGCGGATAATCTGAATCATCTCTCAGAGCCTTTTGCCCTCAAGACGGTCTTGTTCTCTTTGAACGATACGGCGCGAGATGCGCTGAGGCTATTGGGGGAAACGGCCGGACGCATCAAGCGGTTTGAACGCGACAATCCTCAAGCTCAGTTCCGACTTGTGACGGTGTTCGATAAGCAGCTTCCGCAGATTCGAGGCGACCCTGACCAACTGAGCCAAGTTTTCGTCAATCTTATCCTCAATGCCGCGGATGCTATGGAAAGCCGAGCCCACGGAGTCCTGACTGTCGGGACTCATCTCGCGGATGACCAACGACATGTCGTCGGTTTTGTCGAGGACACCGGCGCGGGCATCCCGCACGAGCTCCACGACAAGATATTCCAGCCTTATTTCACGACTAAGCCACGAGACAAAGGCACCGGCCTTGGGCTTGCTATGGTCCGCTCCATTATTGATGCTCACGGTGGCTCCGTACGGTTGAATTCCATACCCGGTGTGGGCACGCGCGTCGAGTTTCTTCTCCCAATCCCTCCTTCTTTCTCTTCTCACTAAGCTCGCTTCACGCTTGTATGCGTGGCCGCACACGGTATGCGGTCTGTGTCACACTTGCCATCGGCGACTCTCTCCTCTATTCCTTTGCCCAGTCAGCAGTTGCGGGACTGGCACGCACCTTGATTATGAAGCTCAGCGAAAAGGCAATCAGCCAGGCTTGAAATCAAGGAGTCCAACATGGTCCCGACAATCATTCCCCAGCATGCCCAACTGATTCGCTATCTGTTCTTTTTCGCCTCTGGGCTTATTTCCGCACATTCAATCGTGGTCGGACGCATCCATTCAATTGCTGAATGGCTTGCTTCCTCGGGCTATGCAAGACAAGCTCACAAGCCCGGACTTAGACCATGCGTGCGGGTGCTCGTCATTTTCCTTATGGCGCTGCCTTCTCTTGCCTATTCAGCGAACTCCGCATTCGGCGAGGAGCACAAGCCTGCTCAGGTGACGAGCGGGTGGTTCACGGGAGGAGTTGGCGGGGGAGCGGGGACGAAAAACCTGTCGGGAATCGGCAGCTATGTCGCTCTGAGTTTGGCTTTGAATGAGAATCGCTTGCTCTCTTTTCGGAGCAGTGGAGTCACCGAATTCGACATCTTTGGCTCAATCAGTCCAGACGAAAGTTCCACCGACTACGGCGTTCTATACGGAATGCGCACATCGGGTCAGCACTTGGGTTACCTGTCCGTGTCTGCAGGCCTTTCACTCGTAAGCAGCGTGAAAAGAGGTCGCTTCCTCTCGTCTTCGGGAGGCTGGCTCTTCGGAACCAGCTCTTACGAGACCGTTCAGAAATACACGATCGGGATACCCTTTGAAGGGCAAGCGGTATTCAAGCCTTTTGACTTCATCGGCGTGGGGCTTGTCTGTTTCGGAAACATCAATCCCGAAAGGTCATTCGTCGGCGCAGCATTAGGATTGTACCTGGGTGACTTGAGGTAACAATTCGATACTTCGTTTTACATTTCCACGCGAGCACGAACTGAAGCGTAATCCCAGCTCCGCAAAGACGAAAATCCTGAGGATTTCTATGGGAAGACAAATGAACGCTTCAACAGTTCGGTATGTACCCCACGGCGGTTTCTTGTCTGCCTATTTCGTGACAATGCGGCCTTATCTACTTTTCGTGTCGGGTTCGGCGGGAGCTGTGGGGTTTTCTTTTGCGCATGGTGCCCCGTGGACAGATGTCCTGCCTGGGTTTATTGTCCTGTTTCTATCCTATGGTTTTGGCCATGCGCTGACGGACTGTTTCCAGACGGATACGGATGCGATTTCATCTCCTTATCGCCCGCTCGTTCGTGGCCTCATCACGCGGCGGCAGGTCATGGCGACCAGTCTGCTCGGGCTCGCGCTTTCCGCGGTGGTTCTCACCGGGCTGAATCCGATGCTTCTTCTCTTGGGTGCAATGGCTGTTCTTGGATTGATTGCCTATACACCCTTTAAGCGTCGCTGGTGGGGCGGGCCGCTCTGGAATTCGTGGATTGTCGCGCTGCTACCCATTATCGGCTGGCTTTCGGACCCACGCAACCGTCTGGCAGATCTGTTCCAAATGCTCAATCCGATTTCCTTGCCTTTCTGGGCAGGTGTCGCAACGGTGTTTTTCGGTTATGCGAATTTCGTGGTCATGGGCTACTTCAAGGACATTTCAGCAGATCGCAAGACGGGCTATCAGACACTTCCTGTTGTTTTCGGCTGGCGAACCACTGCCATCTGCAGCGACATTCTCGCGGCGGCTGCCGCTCTGTCTGCAGGCGTGTCGGTTGCTGCTCGGACGCATGCTCGGATTGTTCCAATGGCCGTTTTGGGATTGGGCCTCTTATTCAGCATCACGGCACAGGTCGGCATTCATCGCGTGCGAGATGAGATGCGCGCACACAAATCCATCTCGCATGTAGTGCGAGTCTTCATGCTCTATTCTCTGACCATCATTACCAGTAATGTGCCTTCGTGGCTTCCGCTTGGCATTCTCTATTATCAGCTTTTTGAGTTCGCGCTCCAGTCGCGGCCGGAAAAATCGCAGGTGTAGCATGCTTATTTTCCTGAATCCCAAGGCGCGCGCGGGTGCCGGTATGGAACGATGGGAAGCTGCCCGCGAAAAACTTCGGGAGCGAGGGCCGACGGAGTCGTTTGAAATCATCACCGATGCGGAGAAACTCTCTCAAGGCGTTGTAAGGGAATCCGAATGCGGTGATGGCCGCGTTGCCGCGGTCGGCGGGGATGGGACTGTGAATCGGCTCGTTGATGTAATCATGCATCTCTCGCAACCGATGCGCGAGGGACTCATTTTGGGCGCTGTCGGCATCGGATCAAGCAATGATTTTCACAAACCCTATCAGCTTTCAGACTGCATTGTACCGGGCGTTCCGGCGCGGCTTTGTTGGAGTCCTCCACAATCGCACAATGTGGGTCAGGTAGATTGTCTGGGCGCAGATAAGAAGTGGTATCGTCAGTACTTCGTGGTGAACAGCAGCCTCGGGGTGCTGGCAGCAGCCAATCAGCTCTTTAACAGGCCTTGCGGTCTCGTGGCTTGGCTGAAACCGCGATGGTTGAACCTATCCATTTGGTATGCAGGATTGAAAACGCTAATGACCGAACCCGCATTTGAAGCAGTGATTCAAGATTCAACCATGTCATTTCGCGGCGCAATTGTCAATTTGAGCATTCTAATCAATCGGCATATCAGCGGAGGATTCACCATAGATATTCCTGTCTCGTCCTCCCCTGCATCGTTTGGAATTGCGATGTGCGAAAGGATGAGCAAGCTACGCCGCTTGCGCACCCTGGCGGCCATGGCACACGGTCATTTCGTGGGCTTGCCAGGCACACGCACACTGCAAGCCGAAGAAATCGCAATTCAAACGAATCGCCCAGTGCCGCTCGAACTGGATGGAGAGGTCTTCATGACGACACAGATTCATGTGGAACTTTTGCACGGAGCAATTCAAGTATGTTCACCCGGAAGCCATTGAATGAAGGCTCTATCATAGAGCGATTCACGCGGAGTCAATCACGAGCACCGAATCAAATCAACCAGCTCCATGAGTCCGATGCGGAGCTTGTGGACATTGGCGCCGAGTGTGGTGAGCTTCTTGCCATCACTTCGGATTCCATCGCAGAGGAAATCGCCAGCGGACTCTATGATGCTCCGTGGCTGATGGGATGGATGACGGCTATGGCCAATTTCTCGGATTTGGCGGCGGTCGGTGCGAAGCCTCTCGGCCTTCTGACCGCGGTTACGCTTCCAAAGGATGTGGATTCGGAGTTCGTAGATGAGCTTGGCGCCGGGATCGCCGCCGCCTGTCAGCACAGCGAGACTTTTGTTCTCGGCGGCGACACGAACTTCGCTGATAACCTCGGCCTTACAGCCTCGGCCGTTGGAATGGTGCCGCGCGGCAAACAGATGATGCGTACAGGCTGCTCGATCGGCGACAAGCTATTCCTCAGCGGCCCGGCGGGAGCGGGAAATGCCTTTGCATTCATGCGTTTGATGGGCGGGCAGTCTGACACATCTTTCTTCCGTCCGGCTGCAAGGATTGCGGAAGGCATCGAGCTTCGAGAATTCGCAAGTTGCTGCATGGACACAAGCGATGGAGTGCTCGTCACACTGGATACACTGATTCGTCTGAATCGCTGTCGCTTCGTGATTCGCGAGGAGTGGGAGCAAATCCTATATCCCGAAGCACTCAAATTATGCCAGCGGCTTGAGCTTCCTCCGTGGGCGGCTTTGGCGGGAATTCACGGCGAATATGAACTCTGCTTCTGCGTGAAAGCTGAGCGCGAGCGACCTTTCTTGGCTCGTGCGGAGACAGTAGGTTGGCGACCCATTCTCTTGGGCGAAGTGGTCGAGCGAGCAGGGATCTTTTTTGAGCGCGGGGAGAAGGCGCTGCCTCTAAATTTGGATTCGTACCGTGATTTGTCAAATGGGGTTTCTGCAAATCCAATCGAGTACATAAAGGCACTCAGCGATTGTGCTCGAGCCATGGAGACGAGGTGGTATCATGTCTAACCATTCAATAATGGGTCGCAGGTTATGGCTGCTTGTCTTGCTTGAACTGGCGGTCGCGGCAGGAATTGTGGCTTATTGGGCATACTTCTTCATAGTTGGAGCGCCGAGGTCTATTTGCGGGCAGCTTGGAGATGGATACCTTATGTATGAAAGAGCATTTCCCGCTGCGGATGGCCTGCTCTGTCTTGCTCTGATCAACAGCGCCGTTGGGCTTCTGCGGAAACGAGCCTACGGGCCGATTCTCTCCATCGCGGCGGGCGGGGCGTTGGTCTTTCTTGGAGTTCTGGACGCCACATTCAATCTGACAAATGGAATCTTCTCTTTGGGGATCTGCGAGGGAGTTGTTAATGCTCTGATGAATCTCGCATGTGTTGCTTGTGGATCGGCGATGCTGCACCTTCCGATTCCGAAGCGGCCGATTAGAGTGGATAAATAGGATTCAAATTTCGTATATTATCAAAGGGAAGAGTCGCACTCTGACGGTTAGTCAAAGCGATTGGTGGTGCAGTCGTGACAGAGCACGAACAGACGACCTGCTTCTTCGTATCGGATCTGCACGGACGGACACAACGATACCTGAAGCTCTTTGAGGCAATCGCGCGCGAGTGCCCGCGCGTTGTTTTTTTGGGTGGAGATATTTTGCCTCATGGATTCGCTTCCTTAGTGAGTGGCGATAGAGGTCATCGCAGTTTCATCGAAGATTTTCTGGCAATCGAGTTCGGCAAGTTGCGCAACGCCTTGGGTCAGGCCTATCCTCGGATTTTGGTCATTCTTGGAAATGACGACGGTCGCTTCGAAGAAAAGGCCATTTTGAATGGGGAGCGACAAGGGTTGTGGGAATATGTTCACAGGGCAAAGACAAACATTGGGAAGTATTCAGTCTATGGATATGCTTGCGTACCTCCCACGCCATTCCGGCTGAAGGATTGGGAACGCTATGATGTTTCCCGCTATGTGGATCCCGGTTGCCTCTCACCTGAAGAGGGCTGGCGGACCGTGCCCGTGCCACAGAATGAACAGAAATACTCCACGATTCAGCAAGACCTTGACGAGCTTGCGCGTGATGTCAATCTGGAACACGCCGTCTTTCTGTTTCACACTCCGCCTCACAAGACGCATCTTGATCGTGCGGCATTAGACACGAGACAGATTGATCATGTGCCACTGGATGTACATGTTGGAAGTGTCGCCGTGAGGCGTTTCATTGAATCGCGACAACCGCTGCTCACGCTTCACGGGCATGTGCATGAATCGGCGCGGCTAACGGGCTCCTGGCGTGGCCATATTGGCAGAACCGCTATGTTCACCGCGGCTCATGACGGGCCGGAGCTCGCTCTCATTCGTTTTTCGCTGGAGAATCCAGAGGACGCTACTCGCGAATTGATGTAGGATTCTTGGCGGGACTTTTCAGGGGTAGCGGACGCGCGGCGTCGGTAACTGCTCCGATTTTTGCAGCAAAAGAGCTGCGCTTCGCAATGTCCTCATCACTCACAAAGTGCACATCGAGCAATCTGCCACAGCGGTAGCCTGTGTGCAAATAGTTCATTTCATCCAAGCAACGGCTCCAGCCCTCCAACCACTGCTCCAATCCTTCCCTCTGTTGTTCCGAGCCTGCAAAGTGAATCAGCAAATCAATGTCACTTCCCGGGCCAGCCGAAGCGTTTTTTACACTCCCGAAAACATAGAGTGCTCGGACTCCAAAACGGTCGGGCTCCAGATGCTCCGCGATGCGTTCCGCCATTTGCAGTCGCCAACGCCAATGTTCTTCCACATGCTGCTCCTGGGCAAAAGGTTTCTGCTCGCTCCTTTGTTCTGCAGCGGCAGCGGGCGAAACGAGGAAGCCCACCGCTTCGTCCAGGTCAGCATTCATCAGGACGCGAAGGACTCGACCGTCCGCTGCTCTTGGCACATCAATGACCCTCACACAGTCGGCAAGGTGGGCCGCTTCGGGAATAATATCCGGGAGGATATTATGTTCGGCGGTCAAAAAATGTTCATTGAAAATCACTTCTTTGTCATCGGGATAGAGCGGCAAGTAACGGATAGAAGCTTCCACCATGTCCTGAAAAAAATGCGTTCCAAATGAAAGATCAGGAACATAATTTCCGCGTTGTCGTGCGATCTCAATCAGCATCGCGGTGTTGTTGATGTCGGAATAAGTCACACTGACGCCGAGCTTGATATCACCGCGGCTGCCCCAACGACCCGGGCCCATGAGAATGAAGCTTCGTTTAGGCAGCATTTTGTTAAGCTGACCCACAACTCGCCCGATGTCTTTCAGAGTGGGCAAATCACTGACCTCGCTGTAGCGCTGGGGGTCCACATAGACAATGTGGGTAATGTCAGCGACTTTGCCGTTGGAAACATAGCGATTCGCCGAGAAGATGACATCGCGAGGCGGCATGTCCTTGGGAATCGGCATCGGTACGCAATCTTCGGCATAGCTTTGCGGACGGCACTGGAGCAAATAGAAATCGCTGCCGTCGGAAGCGAACTCGATATCCACTGGCGTGCCCAACTTCTCTTGAAGGACGCTCAGAATCGTTTGCACTTGCTTGACGAAGGGAGTGCGTGAGACAAGTCCTTCGAAAGTGACGACAAAATCCTCTGGCTTGAGGTCGAGCAAGAAACCTGTTGGCGATTGAATATCATGGTCGCGACAGATGGAAATAGCCTGATTCAGCCACGGAAGGTCATGGGCATGCTCGCCCAAGAAGACATCAGCGTCAATCGTTTCAAATCGGTTGGTTTCGAGATTGATGACATCCAATTTTCTTGGCGAATAGCGCACCACCTCTTCCGCCGTAATATTGACCCGAAGGCCGGGTTGACCGGGTGCAACAAGAACCGGGTAGTCGTCGCTGAGTCGGTCCACGGCGCGGGTGCCAAGGCCGGGCACCATGCGAATCAAGCCGTCTTCGCGGCGAATCCGCGGCGACCACCGGAACTCATTGTTGCTGAAGGCCACTCCGGCAAAAGCCGGCAAGAAATATTTTCCCACCTGCGTGCCGACAACCTCCTGAATCATGATGCCCATTTCTTCACGAAAGTCCAAAAGACCTCGCTCCGCACGGTATTGAATGGGGTCAGGGCCGAAAGTGGACGAATAAACCTCGGCTACGGCGTCCATCAGCGCTTCAAGGCGTTCTCGCTTTGTCCCTTGATTGGCGAGAAACAGGCTCTTGTATTTTCCGGAGAATGCGGCCCCAAATCGGTCTTCGAGAAGACTGGAGCTGCGAACGATGAGTGGTCGTGCCTCAAAATCGTCGAGGGCCATCGAGAGTCCCTGCGTGATTTCCGGTGTGAAGCTGGAATGCTTGAAGACCTGCACGAGCTGATCATATTCTCGGCGAATCTCGTCAATCTCTCTGTATTTGTGTTCGACGAGTTCTTCCAGATTATTATAGGTTACGAAGCTAAGCAAACCGTCCGAGGTGATATACCAGGTTTTGGGAATCTTGATGCTGCGCAGGATTTCCAATTCACGGCTCATTTTTTCTATGATGTGGGAAGCCAGAAAAAGTCCTGCGCTTTTCCCTCCGAGTTTTCCATGACTGCCCATCGGAAAGACGATGCGCTGCGAGAGATCAGAGAAGTCGCTGAAGTCCACATACTCTTTGGCGACATTGATGTATTCCAATTGGTCGGTGAAGAATCGCCGAATCAGTGACACTCGCAGCTCCTTATCCGTCGTCGGTGAGAGTTCGGCTCCCTCGGCCGAAATGTGGGCGAAACGACGCATGGCGTCGGTAATTTCCCGCAACGATGTGCCAAAACTTTCGAGGGCTGTAACCAAGAAACTCGACTTGTCCTCTTGGATCCATTTTTGAATCCAGGACAGGATCTCCGGATCGCTGAAGTAGGTCGCCGCCATATCGAGTATGGTCTCGCCAAGTTCCACGGAAACATCAAAGGCTCGCTTTCGAATCGGCTGATTCTCATCCTCCGGAGTGCCGCCTTCTGACTGCATACGCTCCTGCAGGATCTCTGCCTCGCGGATACCGCTGGAGCAGAGACGAACGAACATTTTTCGCAAAATTCGGCGATAGAGATTCTGGTCTGTTCGGTGCAATAGCCCAAGCGCGACACGCCATTCTCCCTTTCCGCTCTCGGTCAGGTCTCGCTTAGCGGATTGCCAATCGTCGTGCATGCGCCGAAGCTGTTGATACTGGATGAAATGCCCCAATCGGTCGGCGATCGTGTTAATCAGTTTCGCCTCTTCGGAGAGGAAGGGTCCCACGGCCGCCGGCGGCATCTCGCGTGTGTAATAGACGCCGATCGTTCCGACGACTTCATCTTGGACAATGATGTCGGCGAATTGCGCCCACGGCGTCTCCTTGAAATTCGGCGGAACATAGACGGTGCCATCATAGGTGATTTTGGCTTGGCACACATCCGGATACTGCCAGCCCGGAGGAATCGCCTGCACAACGCCGTGAAAAATCCGTTCGAGGCTGGCGTCGGGATCCGTCAGAAGCTCCTCGATCTTGTACAGGCAATTCAGTTCCTTCGCTCTCTCGTGCAATGCGGAGAGTAGTTTGCCGATTGGCCGCTCGTCTTCATTCATAGTTAATCACACCTCGTCCGGTTCGCCCGTCAACCTTCATCTGCAACGGGGACGACAGACGGACATGTCGAAGGTAGCGTGTTTCAACGATTTTGTCCTGTCGCTCCAGCCATTTCCACTGAATCTTGTACGGACTGTCGTGGTGGACAGAAAAATAGCTAACGCGAAAACTTGTGAGATTGTGGAAGAAGTGAGACCCTTGACTGAGCTCGATATTCATCTGAGGCAGCGTCGCTTCCACAATCACTCTGGCCGCGGATACTTGGCTCCAACTCACGGGAATACCCAGCCAGGGGTCCGAACTTCCCCATCGGCCAAAACCAATCAGCAGGTAGGGGTGCCTCTCAGCGGCCAAGTTCTTATTGAGCTCGGTGAGTTCATCGGCGATAATGCGCGTGTGTTTTGCCTCAAAAATTTCGGGCTTCACATAGATAATGTCTCGGATCGTGTTGAGCGTGCCGTTGCCCATGACCGATTCGGAGGCTAGCAGGACTTTCTCGCCCATGAGGCTCGCCTTGTCTATTTCGACGGGCTCATTCGAGACAACCATCGGCCGGACTTGAAGAAATCCGAATCGTGCCGGAAGACCATGCGCGGAGTCCAATGTCATGGCAAATTCAATCTCCACGGAGGCGCCTGACGCCTGCTCGCAGAGCTTCAGCAGTGTTGTGAGCAGTTGGTTCAAGGGGATGGCTTCCAGTTGAAGGATTGGGGCGAAAGTGAGAACGCGAGGACCCTGCCCACCGGTTCCGGGAGACAAGCGGTCTGACTGAGGATCATAAGTGGATGCAATGAACCGCAGCGTCTCATCCTGTTCGGCGTCCGCCAGGCGGGGTTGGACGAGATACTCCGTTTCCCGAATAGGATCATAAGCCGGTGGTTTTCCCATGTTCACAGCCCAGAACTCCACTTGCGTCTGCTCGAGCATGTCGCGCACGGATCCAAAGGGCGGGTTGATCGCGGGAAATGCCGGAGAGTATGTCCAGCACAGACTGCCCTCCACAACCGTTTTGCCCAAACCCAGAGCCAAATCAACGACACCCCCCTCGGGTTTGGCCTTGCCCATCGGATAGAAATTGTACGACCGCGCCACGCCGGACAGGGTCGGGTAGAAACGGTCGTGATGCCGCTCGCCAAGAATCTCCTGAATAATCACCGCCATTTTTTCATTTTCGATTTGGCGTTCCGCGCTATCAATGTAGGCCTTCGCCTTTTGGAAATAAGTGGATGCGTAGACGAACTTGATGGCTTCAATCAGCTTGTGAAAACGGGTTTCCACATCAAACGAGTTATTGGGAATCATTTTTGTTGCGTAAACGCCGGCAAAGGGATGATGCATCTCGTCTTCCAAGACACTCGAAGAACGGACGGCCAGCGGTTGATGCACTTTGGCAACTAATGCCATCAAATCGCCAATGTGCGCTGCGGGAAATTCAGCCTTCTGAAACGCGTGGGCGATGTGGTCATCGGACAAGTCGGAAAGTGCGACATGGGAAAGGTCATTCCGTTCTATGAATGCATCAAAGACATCCGTGGCCAACACGCAGAACCGCGGAATGCTCACCGTGATTCTTGGAAAGTCGTTTGGATGAACACCTTCGGCAAGCGTATCGCGGATGGATATCAATCCATTGGCCTTGCCGCCCAGTCCACCGGAACCGATACGCGAGAATTCCTTGCTGCTGGTGAAGAATTCTCGATCGAAGGGTGGAATCTCCATGTAGGTGACTTTTGGTTGTTCGGTCATGATTTGCTAACCGGATTTCTCCGGCAGTGATTGCACGATTCGAACTGTTTCGAGGCTCACTCGGATGACTTGACCGACGAGGCGCACGATGTATTCGGGGTTGTCGTCGCGGTTCGGATCCGAGACAATTCCGGAGCGTTTGTCGGTCTTGATTTGATACTGGTCAATGACCCATTCCAGCGCACTGCGATTGCCCAGGCGATATTGGAAGGTTTCCGGAGGAATACCCACGACGGAGATCGAGTCATTGATCTTGAGTTCGCGCTTATCTTTCGACAGCCGCATCTTTTCCACCCGCCAATCGAGCCGCTTCTTCTCATCGAACACGAGACAACATCCGGTGCCGTGTCGGCTGCTTGCAGCCGACCGCGACTTCTTCGCCGAGGCGGATCCCCCTCCGCGGGCGGGGGGGATAGGGGGGGTCTCTTCCCAGATCGGCGGCAACTTCTCATAATTCAAATGCAATTCCGCGAGCTTCTTGCCCGCGTCAGCGAAAGCCCAGAAATCGGGAGCAAAGGGAATCCGCGGCAGTTCGCGCTTCAGATTATCAGCGAATTTCTCGCGATAGCCCGGATGGTGGAGCAAGCCGTAAACATAATAGAAGATATCCCATTTCCCAATTTGCCGTAGGGGCGGTCGCAGACCGTCCCCTACACCGCCGCCGTACCTCTGCCGGAACTGCCCCAACGCCCAATCCGTGATATTCTCCCGCCTTCCGCTGCCATCCTCGTTATAGACATAGAACGGGAAGCACTGGCAAGCACTCCCAAAGCCAACGAATGCATAATTTGGTATTGAATCAACAGCAAGTGAATAGAAATCCTTTTCGGCTGCGACGCCTGCCAAGCAGATTGCGATATTTTCTGATTCAGAGTGCGGTGTCGGGAACAAATGGGGCTGTAGGTAGCGCCGCTCTATCCAAAGATCATCGAAATAAGCATACTGTTTGTCAAATGGTCTGTAGATCGAGCGCCGTAGCCACTTTTCCTCGAACTGGCTACTCGCGAGTTTCTTGGCTGATTCCTTTGTGCGGTGACTCCACTTAATCCGCGGATCGTTCACATCAATGAGTGACTCGGGATCAGTCTTTCCATGTTTGCGTTTCAGCTTGTCCACAGTTTCGTTATAAGCTTCAACGAATATCTCGGCTCGCTTTGCCAACGTTTCTAAGCTGTGGGAGTATGAGTACGAGTCTCGAGCAGTGACGATGCCGCATGAATGGATCTTGAAGATGGTCTCTGCGTCCTTTCCTTTGGCGGCTTTTGCCTCTTTCGAGCCGATGGAGACAAAGGATTCGAATTCATCAGTGTGCGCTGCGGTCAGCCAGTTGTGGCGGGAGTCGGGCTTGACAGACTGCCACTCAATCCCACCTACCATCTTGGCCTCGTTCAGTAGCTGGAACTTCTGAACACGGATCCAGCGGAAGGGGACATCGGAGTAAAAAAGTTGCCGTTTCACTCGATTGCGGTGTTTAACTAACACGCTTATGCTCACTCCGACCATCGTCGAGAGGCCAAATACCGTGTGCAACTCGCCGAGAGGAATCCCGTCTCGCATTGAGTCTTTGCGGATATTACCCTTAAGATCCAAGATGTACAATGAATCAAAGTCTTGAACAAGATGTTTTCTCATTCCGTCGAAAGCGATCTGGTCAATGAAGCTGTTATTGCTGACAAAGCAGACGATGCCGTCCCGGTCCCCTAATCGGTCGGTGGCCCAGCGGAAGAATTTGACATAGGGGTCGAAGAGTTTGTTGCGCAAAGTTGCCTTGGAGTCACGGACATAAGTCTCACGCAGACGTGCTTCGAGTCGCTCATAGGTTCGATTTTTGTTGTTGTCATTTTCGTTGACCTGGCCCATGTTATATGGCGGATTGCCGATGACAACAGTGATCGGAGCTTTGCGTTGCCTCTCGACGCGCTCGGTATTCTTGGGGGCGAACAAATCGGCGTGGGCTTTCTGCTTTCGAATATCCTCCTCGACCAAATCAAGCGTATCCACGAAGCATAGGCCTTCGAACGGTTCGTATTTACTCGTTCGCTCGTAGTAGGCGTGTTCGATGTTGAGCGCGGCGATGTAATAGGGCATCAGCATCACTTCATTGGCGAAAAGCTGCCCTCGATAGACGCGCTCGAGGTCTTGGGAGGGAATGCGATGGATGAGGTTGACGATGAAATTGCCCGTGCCCGTGCAAGGGTCAATGATAAACACATCCTCCGAGCCGAGAGTCTTGCCGAACTCGGACTTCAGCACCTCCTCGACTGACGCGCACATGAAATCCACAATCGGCTGAGGGGTGTACACAATCCCGTGCGTGTCCGCCACTTTGACGGAAACCCCTTGAAAGAATCGCTCATAGATGCTGTTCAGGAAATGTTGCTTGTCGCTGAAACTCTCGATGGTGCGCGCCGCTTCTTCGATGGCTTTGTAGAATCGGTCGAGGGAAGCCAGAAACTCCTCCCGATTGAAGTAGGGACCGACCAGGGAGTCAATCACCTTCTCCACTTCGGCGGCAATCACATTTCGGCGCGTGAATTCGGGTTTATTGAAGATAGTGCGGATCAAGCGTTCGGTTAGTAGATGCTGAACGAGCATCTCCTTGACGGCATCCTCGCGGATATTCGGATTGAGCGAACGCTGGCAGAGCTCAAAGAAACTCCCGAAGGCCGCCTGAAATTTCTTGTTCTTCTGCAAGCCCTCTTCAATTTTGCCAAGAAGCCCTTTGCCGAGCTCCGGCACATGTTCCTTGAACTGCACGACGGCCTGCTCAAAGCTCTCGATGTTCGGCTGCGTATATTCGTAGAAAGCATTGAGAAGGGAGGCGAGTTGCGTGGCATTCGAGACATCTGCCTCGCCGGCCTTGCGACGACTTCGAAAGAGAATCGCGCGCTGACTGTCCTCGAAGATTGTGTTATCGGTGGGATAGCCTTTGCCGATTTTGATTTGGATTTCCTTTTCGAGATCATCGTGCTCGTCTTTCGATTCCCACCATCCGCGCGTCATTGAAAACTGATCCTTGAAAGTACCGTCCGGACGAATGCGTTTGCCGGGGATGGTCTCCTCCGTGATCAGCGTCCAACTCACGGAGCGAGCGGTGTTCGAAAGGAGCGCTTGAAACGCAGAACGCAAGCCCCCTTCGTGCTTGACGCCATGGCCGCGCAAGCTCGCACGTGCCTCGTGGAACTCCTTAATGGCTTTGTGAGTCGGTTTGATCATATATCTGATTGCCCCCTTCTATGCCCCGTAAACGGGGGGATTCCTTCTCGTCGGCGCCTTGCGCCCGAAATCTCAGGTCTTCAAGTTACACCCATCCCCGGTCCTTGCATGCCTGAGCAACACGGCTTACCGCAATCACATAGGCCGCGTCGCGCATGAACAATTTCCGTTGACGAGCGAGTTCACTGACAGCCAAATACGCCGCCGTCATCTTCACATCTAACTTGCCCAAGACCTCATCCTTCTCCCAGAAGTAATTCATGTTGCTTTGCACTTGCTCGAAGTAGCTGCAGGTGACGCCGCCTGCATTCGCGAGAAAGTCGGGGATCAAAAAGATGCCGCGCTCGGCAATCACCTTATCCGCTTCCGGCGTCGTGGGGCCATTCGCGCCTTCCGCAATGAGTCGCACACGCTTGCTGATTTTCTGCACATTCTGGGCGGTGATTTGATTCTCGATTGCATTCGGCATGAGAATATCCACATCTTGTTCAATCCAGGCATCTCCCGGCAGCGCTTCGTAACCCAACTCGCGAGCCTTACCCTTGTCAATCCCGCCAAAACGATCTGTAATTCGCAGTAACGCGTCGAGATTGATTCCATCCTTCTTTCGGTAAGTATAGGATGACTGGTCTTTTTGATCCCAGCAGGAGACGCAAATAACCTTGCCGCCAATCTGATGATAAAGCTCGATGGCATACTGAGCCACATTGCCGAAACCTTGTACGCTCGCGGTGGTCCCGTCAGGACGAATGCCCATCTCTTTCAAGGCCTCTCGAATGGCGAAGACCGCCCCATAGCCGGTGGCTTCGGTGCGGCCCAGTGAGCCTCCCATGCCCACGGGTTTGCCGGTGATGAAACCGGGATAATGGCCCCCGTGAATCAACTCGAATTCGTCCAGCATCCACAGCATGTGCTGGCCGCTGGTCATGACATCCGGCGCGGGAACATCCACAACATGTCCCACGACTTTCGCCAATTGGCGCACCCAGCCGCGGCAGATTTGCTCTTGCTCGCGGGCGCTCAGGTTATGCGGATCGCAAATGACTCCACCTTTCCCGCCTCCCAGCGGAATATCCACCACGGAACATTTCCATGTCATCCACATTGCAAGGGCGCGCACGGTGTCAATGGTTTCTTGCGGGTGAAAGCGGATACCGCCTTTGCACGGGCCACGTGCATCGTTGTGCTGAACCCGAAATCCACGGAACACTTTCATCGAACCATCGTCCATGTGAATCGGAATGCTGAAATGAAACTCTCGAAACGGGTGTCGTAACAACTCTCGTGTCGCCGTATCCATTTGGAGAATATCAGCGACTTTGTCGAACTGGGTTTGCGCCATTTCGAACGGATTGAATGATTTGCGAGAAATCGTAGGTTCCATCGAAAACCTTTCCTCTTCTGTCTATTTTGTATCAGCCTTGTTCGTGAACGATCGCGGAGAAACTAATCCATTTCGAGTCGGAAATCAAGCAAACAGGCCCTCCCAAGACTGCTTGTCTCCATCCCAGATTCAGTATAATTTACAGTATAGCGACACCAAAAGCAATACGCAACGAAAAGCAATCGGCAGGTGAACTGTCGGCAGGAATCACCAGAGATTGAGGCACCGTGCGTGCCGTCTCCAGGCTGGCACGACTGTTCATCTAACACCAACTCGGTATCATGGATTAATTTGTTTTCAAGAAGTTACCGACTCCCTGGCCGTCGTGCACTATGAAGACTTCCACAAATTGCCCTCTGGATGCACCGAAAGAAGAGAGGCATGGCGTCTCCTCAAAGGCCCGTGCCCAACGCTCTTCTGCATGCTCTCACAACTTCCAATTGCTATCAGGCGATTTTATGTGAACTTGCGCGAAAGCGGTGGTGGCAGTGGCGGGAGGGTAGGCCGCGAGAATCCTGGCCGCGTGCTTTTTTATCTTGATTTTTCCGAGATACACCAATATGTTATACGATGCGGGTTAAGGCTGGGCAAAGGGTGAGATTCCGCGGGTAGGTGGACTTGTCAAGCCACTTGGTTGCCGCCAGCCATTTTACTGATTGCCATGGCGAACTTCATTGGAAAAATTAGTAATTCTCCCAAAGAGGTGAAATCATGAGGTATTCTCGTTGGATTTTTGGATTCAGCTTGGCGGCTCTTGTATTGATTTCCACAGCTTGGGCCGTGCCGCTGAACGAGAGCTTCTCGTACACGAACTTTCCGCCCATCGGATGGCAGAACCTTCAAAACGGGGATGGTGCGAGGGTATGGGACAGGAGTACTATGAACACGCTCACAACGCCTGGATGCGCGAGGTCGGAATATGAGGACTTATCCGTGGGTCTGATTTCGAAGCGGTGGTTGATTACGCCACAGCTATCCGTGGATAATGCGACGGACAGCGTCACTTTCTGGGTCAGGACTCTCTATTCCTTCGTCGCGGGGGATGACTCTCTTTTTATCTTAGTGAGCACAACCGGATCCAATCCGGCTGATTTCACCGACTTGCTTGCTGGCTATGACCCGGGTTCGGGCGGCGATTTCGATACGGCCTATGTGCGTTATGCACACAGCCTCGAGCCTTATGTGGGCGAGGATATCTACATCGCTTTCCTCCATGCAGACCCGGATGATGGCGACAACCGTGTCTATATGGATAATGTGACGGGACCGGAGCTGCTTGAAGCGCCGCAACCTCCATCGAATCCGCAGCCGGCCGACGGGGCCGTGAGTATCGGCCCTGACACGGTTTTGCATTGGACAAATGGCGCCGGAACCGACTCGATTGACCTCTATCTGGCCACCACGGAGGATTCAGTTCTGAACAAGGAGCCGGCGGCACGGAAAGTCCTCAACCAGCTTGTCGAGTCGTATGACCCGCCTGGCAATTTGCCGTCGAACCAAATCTACTACTGGCGTGTCGTGACCAAGAATCAATTCGGTTCGACCGACGGCGATGTGTGGGATTTCACGGTCATAGGACTTCCGCTGCCCGGTTCGTGTGACATCGGCGGCGGGAATAACGACTACGCCGACTTCAACGAAGCGGTGGCAGCTCTCGAAAGTAACGGCATTTCGGCCAGTGTGACCTTTAATGTCTATGGCACAACCTACTATGAGTATTTTGTCATCCATTCCATTGCTGGTGCCAGTGCGACCGACACCATCCTGTTTCGAGATGCCTCGGGAACGGCGCTAATCACCTACAACCATTACCTTGGCGCTACGGAGGGGATTGTTCGGCTCGATAACGCGGACTATATCACTTTTGATGGTATTGATATCGCCGCTATTGATTCTGCGTTCAAGTGTGTCAGCATTCACAACGGTGCAACCCACAACCGGTTCCAGAACGCAACATTCACGCAAGATCTTTCCGGCGGGGTTCCCGTAGCTACGAGTGTCCTTTACTGCGTTTATGTCTGGGGTTCACAGACCAACTATAACACCCTCGACAATCTGACTTTGAAAGCCGCAAAACCGGGGTGTACATGGCCAGCTCAACTGTCGGCAATGTCGTGCAGCACTGCGTTATAGATAGCGTTTGGCGAGGCGTATATGTGGACAACGGAAACGATATACACATCCGCGACAATGACATTGAGCTCGACCGCGCCGGGAATACGGGTAGCGCATGGGGGCTCGAGGTCGGCAGCAGCCTCGCGGCAGGAAACACGATCTACTTCTACCGCAACAAAGTCCACAACATTGTGAGCACCAGTTCCTCTGGTTCCGGTATGGCAAGGTCGAATGGGGATCTGGGTGGTGTCACCGTAATCTACAACAACTTCTGCTACGACTTCCAGACGACGGGCTCTGCCCAGGTTCGCGGGATAGAAACCTACGGTGACAGCAAGATCTATTTCAATAGCATTCGAGTCAACGATGTCTCGTCAACGGGCACCGTGTACACGGTCTATCTGGGTGCTTATGAGCATACAGAAGACATTCGGAACAACATTTTCTATAACGGTGAGGCAACAGCCACCGCGTACAATCTCTATGCTTCCAGCTCTTCTTATTTCCCGGACATCCTCGATTACAACGCTTATTATGGTTCGGGCACCGGATACAACTTGGCCAAGCTCGCTACTCCGGTCTATGCCAACCTGCAGGCGCTGCAAAACGCTACGACCTATGAGGATCACGGCGTAGAAGGGGATCCGGGCTTCACCAGCCCCACGGATCTGCATATTCTGAACACGGCTGCTCTTGTGCATAACAACGGGGTGGCCATTGCAGGAATCAGCGACGACTATGATCTTGAGACACGGTTAATCACTCCCGACATCGGAGCCGACGAGTATACCTATCTGGCTCCGGCGGCGGACTATGCGGCACGGGAGTTCATTGGTGTGCAGTACCTGTATCCTGAGCTGACGTCCGTGACGATTCAAGTCTATATTCAGAATCGCGGCTCATCGGCGCAGACGGATGCTCCAGTGCGACTATTCTACGATGGTGTCCAGCAGGATGAAATCCTTGTTTCTTTGGATGCCTACGGTGTGGACACGATTGCTTTTGATTGGACAACTCCGGCAGCTCGCGACACGGGCATTTTGGAAGCGCAATGCTTCCTTGATGGAGATGCTGTCCCAGCCAATGACAGTGTGGTAACGCAAGTGGTCGTTATCGGACAACCGATGCACGGCACCTATGATATCGGAGGCGGCGCCAACCACTACGCGAACTTCACTTTGGCTGTGGACGACATCCGGTTGCGGGGCGCGGACGGAGCGGTGATTTTCGATGTCTATGGCACCACCTACACGGAAGCCATCTCTATTCCAGAGATTCCCGGAGCTTCGGCGACCAATACGATTACTTTCCGTGAGCACACGACTCTGGACGAACCTGTGGTCATCACCTATGGTTCGGGCTCGGGGACCGTCGGAATCAACGGTGGCGACTACATCACTTTTGATGGGATTGACATTGTCGCCACGGGCAGCAATACTCGCGCCCTCGAAATCCTCGGAGGAGCTGACTATAACACAGTCAAGAACTGCAACATTACCGGCGCCTCCGTCTCCGGTACATCAAACTATGGGGCTTACATCACAGGAGGCGGAAATGACTACAACAAGCTGGAAAATGTCACCGTCAGCGGCGGCTATTATGGCGTCCGCATTTCGGGGACTTCCTCCGCTGCAGATGTTGGCAACGAGATGAAAGATTGCGCCGTGACCGAAGGGAAATATGGTGTCTATTCGGAGTATCAGTACAACTTGCGAGTTCATGATTGCGACATCCAAGTGGGCTGGGGCGGTGCCGCGACCGAAGTCTATGGCTTCTACGCGGGCTCGCATTCGGCAAGTTGCACGACATTCTTCTACGCGAATGAGATTCACAACCTCCGAACCAGCGGATCTTCGGCCTCCAATGGCATCTACACGACCACGTCGAGTGGGCGCCTTGTGGCCTATAACAATTTCATCTATGATTTTCAGGTGTCAGGCACCGGCCCGCTCTATGGATTGCGCGTACCGGGCGGCAGCGCGGAACTCTACTTCAACAGCGTCTATATTGGCGATGTCGGCACCACGGGTGGTACCACTGGAATCAATGGCTTCTATGAGGCCGGCAGCACCACGATTGTTATCCTGCAGAACAACATCATTCAGATGAGCGAGCCAACCAACGCGTGTTGGGGTATCAACCGCTCCGCCGGAACACTGACAAGCAATTACAACTGCTTCTACGGCACGGGCTCAGCCTACAATATGGGCCGTGATGGCACCACAGCGTATGCGACACTGGCTTTGTGGTATGGTGGAACCGGACGCGATGCTAATTCGGTTGAGGGAAATCCGGGATTTGTCAGCGGCATCAATCTTCACATCCATCCCTCATTTGATCTTGTGGACAGTGCAGGCGTTTCCATCACGGGCATCACGGACGACATTGACCACAATCTGCGAGCCGGAGTGCCCGACATCGGCGGGGATGAGTACACCTATATATCCATTCCGCACGATTTAGGCGTCAATGGCTTCGTGGATTTCATCACCGTCTACAATGCCAATTTGCCCTATGTCATCAAGGCCGAGCTGGAAAATTACGGGGCGAATACGGAAACGGATGTGCCTGTGGTGCTTTACTATGATGGCGCGCCGCAAGACACGGCCCTACTTTCTTTGCCCTTCAGTCAGAAAGACACCGTGGAACTCGATTGGTTGACACCGAATGTGGAGTTCGAGCAAGGTGAGCTGGAGGTGCAGGTCTTCTGTCCGTTGGACGGCTACTTGGACAATGACAGCGTGACCGCGAATGTGGCGGTCATTGCAGGCCCAATGTCTGGCACCTATGACCTGGGAGGTGGCAGCATGGACTTCGCCAATTTCACCGAGGCGGTGACCTCGCTCACCCTGCGCGGGATTGACGGGGCGGTGACGATTGATTGCTATGGGGGAACCTACCAGGAGAACATTGGGGTTCCCGAGATTGACGGAGCATCCTTTGCTGATCGGGTCACCTTCCAGGCGCACGGAAGCGATGTTGTTACTCTGACGGCTGCCAGCGGTGATTCGGTGTTGAGCATGAATGGAGCGGATTTCATGATTTTCGACGGCATCAATGTTACAGCAACCGGTGCAGTGAATACCTCCATTTTGCTGAGAGATGATGCCGACTACAACACATTCAAGAGACTGACGGTGAGAGGACGCGACAGTCTAAGTTCCTCCATAAGAGGAGTCAGAATTCGCTTCCTGAGCAACGACAACAACCTGTTTGACAGCGTGACCGTGGCCGGATGCTATTACGGAATTCGCAACGAAGGCGGAGGCAGCTATGACTCCAGTTTCGCCTTGGAGATCCGCCATTGCACGATTCTGAACGCTCGCTACGGAGTCTATCTGGACAATGTGCACAATGCGCTGGTGCACGATAACGATATTCAGCCCGGGTCAGACGCCGACAACAACGCCCACAGCTATGGAATCTATGTCTCTTCGCTTGAAGGGTCGCATGTCGCCTACATCTATAACAACCGGATTCACAACTTGCGCAATGGCTATCACACGAGTTTCCCGACGGTGTCAGCGATAGAAACGCATCCGACGGGGAATGCGCAAGCCTACATCTACAACAACTTCATCTACGATTTCACCGTGCCGAATGCCGAGATTCATGCGATTCATATCGGCTCCGGAACCAGCCACTTGTATCACAACAGCATCCACCTCAATGATGTGGACGCCACTTATGAGATCGTGGGTGTTTATCTCAGTACGGGAACGGGTGAGCTTGTGAACAACATCATCGTGGTTGAAGAAGCCACGGACACCTGCTACGGCATCTGGCGTGCCGGTGGCACTCTGGCGAACAGCGATTACAACTGCTTCTACGGAACGAGTCCAGAGTTCAGGGTGGGTCGCGATGGGGCGACGGATTGTCCGACCCTCCCGCAATGGCAGGGCTTCGGTTATGACCCAAACAGCATCGTCGGAGATCCGGGATTTTTCAGCGCGACAAACCTTCACATTGATCCAACGAGCACCCTGGTGGACAGCGCGGGGATTTACTTAGCAACCGTAACGACAGATATTGACGGGGATGTGCGCGATGATCCACCGGACATCGGTGCAGATGAATATGATTGGACTCCGCCTCCGGGACCTGTCACCGACTTGACCGTCTACCGCGACACGGGGACGGATAATGTGATTTTGCGCTGGAGCGCGGTGCTCAATGCGAACAGTTACAAGATCTACGCAGGTGATTCCGTCGGGTTTGTCGTCGGTCCGAGCACTTATCTCGGAACGACAGGGAACACTTTCTACACTCATACCGGCGTTGTCCTGGCGGCAAACATGAAATTCTATGTCGTGCTTGCTTCATCGTCGTTGCCCAGCGCCGTCATCATTCCTCCTGCGGAAAATCGGCGTGATCAGTAGTTCGTTGTAGAGTTCAATCTGAAGAATGGGGCCGACTCAGAAGTAGCTGGGTTGGCCTTTCGTTTTATGTATGTGATTGGTGTCGAGGAGTGAAGGGATAG
>DYHQ01000047.1 GCA_020724065.1 Candidatus Puniceispirillum sp.
GGCGAAGACCCAGTGGAAAAGACGCCGCCGCCACGGTAGTCCGGCCCCGGGGCAAGGCCATTTTCAATCAGGCAGTAAGTGAGGCGGCTGCCTGAACTGCCCGGATGAAAGCGCAGCCCGCTCCAGCGGTTTGATCCCACCTGAGCCGTCGTAAAGATGATAGAATCGGATTCCGTTCCCTCAGCCAGAAGTGTTCCATTGATAGTGAATGAATAAGGGCCATCAAAATCAAGGGTCGTTCCGGGCAGAATCACCAGGCTGTCGCCATAATCTACAGAAATGTCACATCTCACATGATAGACGCCCGGATCCAAGGTGCCACTTAGCGACCCACAAAGCGTGAAGCCAATGATGTCCCTGATAAGATACTCTTCCATTGGGTCGCAACCCGGCCAAGGGCAAAACAGACTGTCGATGGTATACCAACCTGTCGACGCTCCTCCCCATCCGTAGTTCATGTGATACTGATTCTGGCCGCCTGTATCTCTCCAGCCGTCACAGACTATCGCGTGGCGGACGATTGTGTACAGCATGGGCCGTCCCATATCGACCTGGGCCTTGGTAAGGTCAAACCAGGTTCCGACGGTATGTTCGCTGCGATTCTCTCGATCAATCAGGTAGCTATAGCCGAAATAGGTGGGGAATACAGTTAGAGCATCGTCAGTGAAGGCGCCAGAACTACAGGATCCATAGTCCATTTCAAAGGCGACGCCAACTTCGTAGGAGAGTTCAGCCAAGGCGTTCTCCTCATTAGGCGAACACCCTGAATTGCAGTCATCGGGCATGTTGGCCCAGTCGTAGGGGTCAGAGAAATCCGCGGACAGGTTGCCACCACCGAAATTGCCTCCACATGACTGGTCGCCATCCCAATAGTAAGAATGACTTCCGCTGCCCGCCGGTGGCCACACCCAGTACCTCATAATTTGCGCTGCAGCGGTCGCCACGCACCCCACAACGCAGCGTCCACTGTCGCCCGCGGGGCAGAAATTGTTGTAAGGGGGATTCTGATGTCACGAGGTCGTCAGGAGCGGACCCGCCTCATCAAAAGGCGCGAAGTCTCCTCCGCGCAGGTCGGCGTCAAATCTGTCCCGGCTGATCAAAAAACGGTTCCATTCTTGCCTGTGTACACGACCCAGAAGTACATCACCTATTGGGGGCTGGGCAGCGTCCAGGCTCCCATAGAATTTTACATAGAGCCGGATTCGGTGTATCAAAACTTCCCTCAGAAGCTGAGGGAATCCGACCGTTTCATTGACATCCAGCCCATACTCCTCAGAGTAGGCTTTGATAGGTGGAAGCTCCTTGAGAATGGGCACGACAACATGACCGCGGGGAGCAATAGTGAAGCAGCGAGCCAGAGCGGTATCGCCCCAAGCAATTTCTTGAACATCCGCAATCTTCGGATGAATATCACCAGCCCATCCTCCTCGCTGGTATACCATGTAGGCAAGCCAGTTTTCTCAAACCAGCTTCATTTCCTCCGGCGTGGCTCTCTCTGCTCTTCCTTCCTTCGGAGTCAATAAGCCAATCACGAGAGCCAGAGCGACCGAAAGAATTGCAGTGACTCGCATGAAACACCTCCTGCTAATTGTTCCTATTGCCCAAACAAGGCAACCGCCTGGAATGAAAGACTCCGCATTTGCTGACAAACTGTTGGAGCTGCTATCCGTATTTCTTCAGAAATTCCTCGGCTTGGTCTACATCCTCTTTGGAGCCGATGAACAAGGGGACGCGCTGATGGAGATCGTTGGGAATGATGTCCAGGATGTTCATTTCTCCGTCGGAGGCACGGCCTCCGGCTTGTTCCGCGACCATGGCTAAGGGCGAGGCTTCATAGAGGAGGCGCAGCTTGCCGCTCGGTTTCTTGGGATTCTTCATGTCCTTGGGATACATGAAAACGCCCCCGTAGAGGATCGTTCGATGAAAGTCAGCCACAAGAGAGCCGATGTAGCGCATCGTGTAGGGTCGGTCGGTGGATTTGTCCTCCTCTTCGAGATAGTCTATATACTTCTTGATACCTTCTGTCCAATAGCGGCGGTTGCCCGTGTTGATACTGTAAGTTTTCCCTTTGGGAGGAATGCGAATGTTTTCGTGAGAAAGCAGAAATTCGCCGACGGTCGCGTCCAGCGTGAATCCGTAAACGCCCTGACCAGTGGTGTAGACGAGCATGGTGGAAGAGCCGTACATGACATAGCCGGCAACCACCTGCTTTCGCCCCACCTGCAGCAGGTCGTTTTTCGTGCCGCGCCCACCCCGACTCACGCGCCGATGCACGGAGAAAATCGTACCGACATTGACATTCGCATCCACATTGGATGAACCGTCCAGAGGGTCAAACGCGAGTGTGTACTTGCCGACTTCAAACTCCGACGGAATGGGAATAATGTCCGGCGTTTCCTCCGAGGCCATGACGCAGAGAGCTCCCGAATGGTCAAACGCGTTGATCATTGTTTGGAGGGCCAGTTCGTCGAGCTTCATCACCTCCTCGTCCTGCACATTGATTTCGCCGGTCGTGCCCAGAATATTCAAGAGACCGGCGCGGCGCACGCTCCGGCTGATAATTTTGGCCACGAGCGCGATTTGATAGAGCAGGTCACTGAGCTCTCCGGTCGCCCCTGGATTCTTGCGCTCTTGCTCAACAATATGTCTTTCGATCGTGACAATTCCCGCCATTGCCATTCCTCCTTGAATATTTATGATTTCAGTTCGATAATATCCAGAAGTGCTTCGTGACGCTCGAGAATCACATCGGCCTCCGCCAGATGTTCCCGTGGAAGCGTCACGGTCAGAGCCACGACCTTGAGACCTGCGGCTTTGGCCGATTGAATCCCAAGGGGAGCATTTTCCACAACAATGCACCCATGCGCAGGCAGTTGGAGCGCTCCAAGCGCTTTCAGATAGGGTTCAGGATGAGGCTTGCCGTGGAGGCACATCTCTGCGGAAATAATTGGGTCGAAGAGAGCTATCTCTTCGGTGGTCATCACGCCGTTCATGTTGGCGCGCACGGAACCGGTGACAATGCTACAATGGATTCCCGCAGCGCGCAATTTTTCCACGATAAGGCGCGCGGCAGGAATCAATCCGTGAGATGCTGTTTGGCAGTAGAGCTCGCGTTTCCGTTTGATTAGAGCTGCCACTTCGTCATCGTTGGCTTCTCGATTCCACTCTCGCAGCAGCTTACGGACAGTCGTCTCCGCCTTTTCTCCTTCGTGCAGACGGATATAGAGCGGAGGCGGCTCTATACCGATTTCACTGAGCACCTGACGCCACGCTCGTTCATGGTAAGGCATCGAGTCAATCAGGACTCCGTCCAAGTCGAAGAGAACGGCGCGAATCGAGTTCATAAGTTCGTCGCGCCCTTCATGCGCAGATGATGCAGCTTGCGCAGCAGCACATCTTTGGTGGAATCCGGTAGAAGTTTCTGTGCCCAGTAGAGAAAACGAGCGCGCGGTGTCACCAGATAGCGGGCGCGGGGCTGAGGATCATCTATGGCACGCGCAATCACTTGGGCGCAAATCCCGGCGGATTGTTCACCGGCTCGCGGCTTCCCCGATTTCCACTTTGCGAGCATCGGCTCCGCCCACGGCCGATAGGGAGAATCTTCCAAGTTGGGAAGCATCGGTTCCACAGAAAGAGCCGCCGTGCGTGGAAATTGTGTTCTAATTGGTCCGGGCAAAATCAGGATAACCTGAATGCCGAACGGAGCCACTTCAATTCGCAGGGCATCGGTAAGTCCCTCGACAGCGAACTTGCTTGCCGAATAAACACCTCCCATTGGGAGCGAAATCTTCCCGACGATGGAAGAAATGTTCACGATTTTTCCACGGCCGCGGGCGCGCATGCCGGGCAACGCAAGTTGACACATCGCAAGAAGGCTAAAGAAATTCGTCTCGAATTGTGCTCGCGCGAGCTCCAAAGGCACTTCTTCCACGGGCCCCATTTGCCCATAGCCCGCGTTGTTAATGAGAATATCCACACCGCCGAGCTTTTCCTCGGCGAAGTGAAATGCCGCTCGTCGTGACGCATCGCCGGTCACATCAAGCGATGTCGTGAAAAGAGTCGCACGCAGTCTTCGCGCTTCTTCTTCCAAAGGTCGAAGAGTCTCCGCGTGGCGCGCTGTCGCCACGACATATTTCCCTCGCTGCGCGAGGAGTACGGCTGTGGCAGCTCCAATTCCTGTGGAGCATCCTGTGATAAGGACTCGGTCAGACACGACGGCGATATTCGCGGCAGTCCTGACTTCGCTCGAAAAAGCCAAATTCGACGAGGTCACGGCGCAAAGTTGCGAAGTCCTCAAAACGGGACTTCAAGTTGAGATTCAGTTCGAGTTCCTTATAGCTCCTGTCGAACTCGAACATCGCGGCAAGATTCGCCAGGACCACAAGGTTCTTTTTGTTCTGCGACGGATAGCTGTGCAAAGGACCATCCGAACCTTCTTTGAAGAATGCACGCAGAATGGCCTCCCGCTCGGCTGCGGAGATTTCGTCGAGAGTGGGCTGCAACATCTATATTTCCTCCATCCGAGCTGTGAAATGGCGCAGAATCGGCGCTTCATAGACAATGCGCAATCCCCGGATTTTCTCGCGTTTGCGAAAAATCTTCAAAATGGACTCTGCGACATAGTGAATGTGCATCGTCGTATAGACGCGCCGGGGAATCGCAAGACGCACCAGCTCCAATCCGGGATAGCGCATCTTGCCGGTTTCAGGATCCTTTTCCGCAAACATGAGCGAGCCGATTTCCACGCTGCGAATTCCAGCCTCGCGATAGAACGCAACCGTCAACGCTTGAGCGGGAAACCGCGATTGAGGAATGTGAGGCGCGAAGTGAGAGGCGTCTATGAAAACGGCATGACCTCCCGCAGGCTTGACGATAGGCACGCCCCCTCGGTCGAGGCTATCCGCCAAATACCTCACTTGCGCGGTTCGATAGCGCAAGTAGTCTTCGTCCACCGCTTCCACAAGACCGCGCGCCACCGCTTCGAGGTCGCGGCCGGCAAGTCCTCCGTAGTGCGGAAATCCCTCGATAAGAATCAGTTTCTGCTTCAACCGATTGGCGAGCTCTTCATCATTCAGCCCAATGAAGCCGCCGATATTGGCCAAGCCATCCTTCTTGCAGGACATCCAGGTGCCGTCCGTGTAGGAGAACATTTCGCGCGCAATTTCCTTGACCGATTTGTTCCTATAGCCTGACTCACGTTCACGGATGAAATAGCAGTTCTCGGCGTAGCGCGCGCTATCGAGAAAGAAAGGGACTTCATAGCGACGGCAGAGTTTGGATATCGCGCGGATATTCTCCATCGAAACCGGTTGCCCGCCCGCGCTATTGTTGGTTACGGTGCAAGCGACCAAAGGAATATTCGCGCGCTCTTTCCGTAGAACCTCGCCGAGCGCAACGACATCCATGTTGCCTTTGAAGGGATGCTCCAAGGCCGGATCGAGAGCTTCCGCCACGGGCAAATCCAAAGCCCTTGCGCCGTTGGCCTTGACATTGGCGCGCGTGGTATCGAAGTGAGTATTATTCGGGACGATTTTCCCCGGCGAACAGAGGATCGAGAAAAGCAGATTTTCAGCGACGCGGCCCTGATGCGTCGGGATAACATATTTGTATCCCGTCAGGTCTTGAACCGTCTTTTCCAAATGGTAAAAATTCCGTGAGCCGGCGTAGGATTCGTCGCCGAGCATCAGGCCTGCCCACTGATTGTCGGACAAGGCGGAAGTGCCACTGTCGGTCAAGAGGTCCACATAGATGAATTCGGCGGGTATGCCGAAGATGTTGAAGCCGGCTTCCTTCAGCAACCGCTCTCGAATTTGCCGCGTCGTCGTCTGGATGCGTTCGACGACTTTAATCTTGAAAGGTTCTGCAGGGAATTTCATATGAATGAAACGTGTCTGTCTGCAGTGTGTTTGTCTATTTGAGCAAATCTCTGAGAGGATCGAAATTCATGAAGTCCGCATGGTGCACGACAACGGACGCGGGTGTGCGAAAGCCATCATCGCCCTCGTGCGCGTGAGTCGCAATAATGTGCTGGACTTCCGCGGGAAGGCCATGCTTTGCAGCCAAACCGTTGCCGGAAAACGGATGTCGCAGGATTCGACCGTGCGCACTCTTGCGAAAGCCCTGCGGCGTTTCGGCGAATTCGAGCAACTTGCCGACATCATGCAGAATTGCCCCGGAAATCAGAATATCACGGTCAATCCGAAAGTGAGCACCATAGTATTCATTCAGGATTTCAGCCGCTTTCAGAGCGACGGCTGTAACGGCGCGTGTGTGAGCTAGGAGGCTAATCGGATTATTGGGAATGAGAAGTGTAAAGGGAATGCGTTCAAGGTCGGCGACTTTCCATCCGCCCGTCGTCAGCGCGTCCAAAAAAGCGGCGATGGTCTTCTCGCGAATATCCGCATCGGCAATCTCATCTATTTCCGGAATCTTCTGAAGCAATTCTTCCTTCATGCAAAAACTCCTTTTCAGTGTTAGGCAGGTCAGGTGACTTGTCTCGCAAATAATCGAAGGAGATTTATGGTCTGCCCAGAGCCGCGTGATATTCAGCCAAAGCGCGGTCCCATCCGACGCGCAGCGCTCTGAGCCATATCTCCGTGCCGAGGTAGAGCTCTTCGATTCCCTCGATGTCCGAGAGCGGCTTCAACAGATGAGGAGGCATCGCTCCCATGACGGCGATGCGCAATCCAAATTTCTGAGCAGCAAAAGCCGCCGTTGAAAGGCGCGCCAATTCGTCTTCCGCTTCTTTGGGTGTTGCAGCGTGCGCATAGGAATCGGAAGAGAAAACAACCCAGCTCATTCCGGCTCGCGCCACATTCTTGATAGCTCCCAGCTCCGCCTCGACACAGGCGCCCAGAATGGTCGAATCCATTGCCTCTTTGCTGAATCTGGCAAAGTCCTCCGTTTCCTTGAGCGCTCCACCATGGTCAGCCACAACAAAAAGACGGTCGGCCGGAGGCGCCAATTGCATCGTGCGGGAATATTCTCCTTGCCGCACTTTCAACACGAAGAGCGGCAAGCCGGGCCGAGCTAACAAGGCGAGCTCCGTTCGTTCGATTTTCGATTCCGGGGCCATCAGCATCTGCGCCCCGGCAGAGGCGGCGGCATAGGCAAAATCAAGCAGGTCGAGCGAAAAATGCTTCCAAAGATGTGCCAGGTCGGCCAAAGGCTCAAGGTCAACGCCTAATCGCATCGCTTTTTCTCCCTATTCCTCGTGTAATAGCGAGGTCGTGTCCATGCCAGCTTTCGCAAAACGCTGTGCAAGTGCTTCGACTCTATCAGGTGGAGGATTGTGGACCATGAAGTCCTGGGCAGCGCGTCGTGCTTCGGCAGAGTCTCCTTTCAGCAGGTGGAGAATCACCAACGACTCGCGGCTGAGTATCATCGTGGAGTCGAGACGCAGAGCCTCCTCTTGGGCTTCTATGGCTTGGTCGAATTCTCCCAAATTTTCGTAGCAAAGGCCCATGTTATTGTAGATTGCCGCCTGGTCAAATTGGAGGAGCAGTGCCGTCTTGTAGACTTCCATGGCGTCATCATACTGCTGCAGGCAGAAGAGCGCATTGCCGAATCCAAAAACGGCATCGGCTGTTGGTGGGCCCAATTGAAAGGCGCGACGGTAGGTTTCGACGGCGGCGCTGCAGTGGTCTGCGGTGTAGTAGAAGCGAGCGATGACGACTTGAGCTCTATAACGATCAGGCGCCATCTCCGCCAAGGCGTCCACATGGGGCATGGCTCCGTAAATATCACCGCGGTCGAGGTAGTAAGTCGCGAGATTGGCACGCAGCGCCCAATTGGTTGAGTCCAGAGCGGCCGCCCGCATCATCCACCGAAATGCCCGTTCATCATCGCCGTGCTTGTGATACGCTTCGCTCAGGTTCGTGGCGACGAACTCAGATAAAGGAAATCGCTGAGCCATGTGCGACCAGAGGGTGAGGTCGCTGGCCAATATCGGCAAACGGCGGATTGTCAGTGAAGCGAAGACTATCAAAACGATGGGCAGCGCAATAGCAAGTCCGCGGTCAGCCGTCTCTCGGCGGCGCATTACATTGGATGCCAGAGTCCGAAGCCCCTCAATGACAAAAAGCCAAAATCCGGGCAAGGCAAGATAGGTGTAGAAGTCCGCCAAAGGAGCGAAGGAGCGGTTGAGACCATAGGCAGGGAAGAGCGCGACGCCCATCCACAGACCGCCGACAGCCCAAAGCTGCCGCCGACGCAGACCTAACACGATTAAGACAATGAGTGCGAGAAAAACAAGCCATGTCAAAAGGAATGCCTCGCCGCGCATGCCGGGCACGCTCCAAGTCAAATCCGCAAAGAAATTGTAGTGCAATGGAACGAGCATGCCCGATCCTGCTCGCAGATATTGCTCGGCAAGGTAAGGAAACGCGCGCAGGAAGGTGATAAGACCGACAGAAGGTGGCACCACTTCCCCTGCGGCGATCCGACGAAGGATGAAGTAGACCGCCAGAGGAATAACAAGCAGAGCATAATGCCACGCTGGACGACGCTGGTTCTCTTCAGAGTCGCTCTGATTCGGTTGGCATCTGTCCAAAGCCCATGCGATAACGGGAGCAACGATGGCCACTTCCTTTGAGGCGAGTGCGCCGAAGAAAGCGGCCGAAGCGGCGATATGAGGCCAACGATTCGTGGTTCGTCGAGCCGCGCGAAACGCGAGAAGAAAGAGCAGGACGAAAAAAGTCGCCCACAGATCCGTACGACCGGCGATCCAGCCGACGGAAGTCAGAGCCGTGGGACAAACCGCTGCCAAAGCCGCGATGCCGACTGCCAGGCCATTCCCGACCAATAGTCGCATCAGCGCAAAAACGAGAGCAGTGTTGGCCAGGTGAACCGCCCAGTTAGAGAAGTGATAAAGGCCCGGATTCAGTCCGTCCAGTTGGTACTCGAACCAATAGGTCAGCGACACCCACGGCCGATAATAGCGCCACGCGTCCGCGTCGTAGGGCGTTCCCCACCAATACACTTTGAAAGGCAGAACGCGGTAGGCTCCCGGTGTGGAGAAAAGAAGCGCGCGATCCTGTATGAGCATGCGGTCGTCGTTGACGAATCCGCCCCGAAAACAGGGAACATAAGTTGCTGCAACAAATACCACAAGAAGCAGCATCCAAAGCCAAAATTTTCTGTTTACAGATTCCAATACTCCCTCGCTAACCAATTTCGCAGGGACAATTGAATTTCATCATTTCAATTTGAAGGGAGCCATCTGCTCTCGACAATGGCCGATTGCAAGAGGTCTAATATGGCCTATCGTACGACGGGTTCGAATTTCTTTTTCAGAGCCTCCTCGACGCAGGCCGGTACAAAGGGACTCACATCTCCTCGAAGCCGTGCGACCTCGCGCACGATATTGCTGTTGAGATAGGTGAATCGCTCATGAGGCATCAGGAAGACGGTGATGATATTCGCTGACAGCTTGCGATTCGTCAGAGCCATTTGGAATTCATATTCGAAGTCGGAGACGGCTCGCAAGCCTCGGATAATCGCCACGGCTCCCGCCATTTCCGCAAAGCGCACCGAAAGTCCATCGAAATCCACCACCTCAACACCCGAAATATCCTCAACCGAGAGCTGAATCAATTCCCGACGCTCTTCCAACGAAAAGAGTGGGATCTTTTCCGGATTCTTGGCCAGGGTGACGATGATACGGTCAAAAATCATTCGTGCTCGACGAATGACATCAATATGACCATGAGTGATTGGATCGAATGTGCCGGGGTAAATGGCGGTTTTCAAGGTGTTCCCTCTGCTTTGAGTTTGAACATGACGATCTCTGTTCCTCTCTCAGTCGCACGGATTTCGACTCGGTCCATGAGGTGGCGCATGACATGAATGCCTCGCCCACTATCTTTGAGAAGGTTTTCCGGCAGAGTGGGATCAGGCAACCCCCGAAGGGTGAAGCCTTTGCCCTCGTCCAAGACGCGAACCTGCAATCCGCTCGCTTCTCGCTCGAAATAAATCACAATGACTCGTCGCGCGTCGCCGCGATGAGCATGGATGATCGCGTTGTTCACGGCTTCAGTCACACAGATGGCCAAATCACTGATGGCACTCTCGGAGAAACCGACTTCGCGCGCAATGCGCTCGGTCCATTCGTCCACGACCCGCAATTGGTCGGGAGACGAGCGAATCGTCAGCATTTGTTTTGAAATGGGCGCTGTCATCGGACTTTCACAATCGAAATGGTCAAATCGTCCTGGGTGAAGGCATCGGACTCAAAATGCTGAACTTCGCGGCTGATACGACGCACCATATCCATCGCTCCCAAATCTCGATAGGTCTGGACCAGGTCGAGCAGTCGGCGAACTCCAAACTCCTCTTCCTGTTCATTGCGTGCTTCGGTCACTCCGTCCGTGTAGAAAATCATGATGTCTCCCGGATAAAGATGAACGCGCGCTTCCTCATACTCGGCGTCGGAGAATGAGCCTAACAGCAATCCTCCGGTGTCCAGCGGGATGACTTGGCTATTCCGCACAAGGAACGGTGGATTATGCCCCGCGTTGGAATAAGTCAAGATATGATGGCGTCGGTCAATGACACCGTAGAAAGCCGTGACGAACTGCTCCGGAGGGTTCGACTCGCAGAGGAAACGATTCACCTTTTGGAGAATGATAGAGATGGCGTAATTCGAGCGGGATTCAAGACGGAGACTCGCGCGGAAGCTGGCCATCAGGATCGCCGCGCCCACGCCCTTGCCGGCCACATCGCCAATCGCCACACCCAAATCGGTTTCCGTAATTGGGATGAAGTCGTAGTAGTCTCCACCCACTTCCAGCGTCGGAAAATTGAGACCGCCCAAGTCGTAGGGCTCGAATTGCGGCATGGTCGTCGGAAGAAAGGAGAGCTGAATCCGGCGTGCAATCGAGAGCTCTTCTTCCAGCCGCTTTTTTGCGATGCTCTCGCGGTGAAAGCGGGCGCGCTCCAGAGCGACCGAGACGAGGCTGGCAAAAGTCTGAAGCGGCTCAATGTCCTTCTCCGTGAATCCGCCCAATTCATTCGATTCAAGATTCAGGCAGCCGATGATTTCGCGTCCTGCGATAATCGGCACCGCAATTTCGCTGCGGGTGGCGTCCCGTGCCCAAATATAGCGTTTGTCTTGTAGGACATCCGGCACAACCACCGGTGCACTATGCTGGATAACCCACCCAACGATTCCTTCACCGATAGGAACACCGTCCTTGAATTTCCTTTGAAGCTGTTGGCGGTCCGATTTCTCGTAACCCAACAGGAAATCCGCCTCGATTTGATTGGTCTCACGATTAATCAGAAAGATTCCCGCGGCACCATAGTCCACGACTTGGCGAAGCGATTCGATAATCGTGCGCAGGAGCTCATCGAGATTCAGCATGCTGGACAGCTTCGTGCCAATACGAAGGAAGGTCTCGTTCTCCTGCCGCTTGTGATCAGCTTCACGCAGGAGATCCAGCACGACCGCTCCTCGAAGGGTCTCACGGGAAACCTCGAGAAGAAGCTTCAGCTGCTCCGTGCTGATTTGGTCACGCTGAAGGCTGTCGGCGGTCTCATGAGCCAGATGCCCCAGCTCGGCCAAGCGCTCAGCAATGCCTCCGAAATCGGGAGTGTGGTTCAAGGGTATCAGAAGCTCTTGACGGCGGCCTCGACTGTGTCGTGGGATTCGAAGACCGTGTTCAGCTTGGTGATGACGAGCAGACTCTGTATTTTGTCTGTGCTGTGCGCCAGTTTCATTTCGCCGCCCGCGTTGCGCAGAGTGGTGAAGCCGCTGATGAGCAGTCCCAAGCCGGAGCTGTTCATCCATTCGACGCCCCCGAGATCCAGCACCACTTTTCGTTCTCCGCGAGCAATCGCTTGCTTGAGTTGCTCATGAAATTGGGCGGATTCCGGCCCACCCATGATCTTCCCTTTAAGAGCGATCAGAAGAATATCGCCCCGTCTTTCAGTCGCTAATCTCATAGAGTCCTCTCCTGAGCAATGTTAGATTTTGAAAATGATTTCATGCATGAGCTGATAAGGTTCGCACCGTCGCATGGGCAACGGTCGCTCTATTTCCTTTGAGGATCGAAAGGAGGTTCCCAAAAATCCCGAATCGCTTCGCCAGGCAGCCGCGGATCTTGGGGATCGCGGGGATACCCCGGCAGCGTCCGCACCGAACCATAATAAGCGTGAACTTCATAAGCGATTTCGGGATAGAAGAGCGCCGCGCCGTAATGAACAAAACAGGTATCCCACACACAATGGAAATAGGCCCAATTCGACTGTTCATTCCGCCGAGCAAAAACAAGATACGCAGGCTTCCTCATCTGGGGTTTTTCCACAGAGTGCCAACACAGGCCAAAATCCGGGCCACTTTCGACAGCGGCCAAACCTGACACCGTCTCGGCCTTTGTCTGCCAATAGAGTGAATCGTCCGGCTGACCTTGTAGCGTCTGGATTCCGGCGAACGCGAAGACAATTAGAATGCCAAGAACACTCTTCGTCACAGCTCCTCCGATTCGGCGATAAGAATAATGCGCCGAATATCGTGCCCTTCATCAACAAAAACCCCTTCGACATGAATCGCGTCGCTGCGGACTTCTGCAATGGTTTCGCCTGCTTCCAAAGTTTGCTTGACGGTTTTCTCCAAGGGGTGCAGGCGCGCGGGGCAATTCACCGGAGGTGGAGCCATGCGCAGGGTACGTCGACCGTTATCGAAGATTGTCAGGATGGCCGGACGATGCCGCACGCGCGTCCTCGCAATCACTTCCCAGCTTGCCTGAGGGTAGCGCGTCTTGAGTTCCGGCAAAGAGAATCGGTGCGCATCGGCGCGAAAAGTCTCAGGGGGGAGCAGAAGGTCTTGGGCCAGCTCATGGGCCTCTTTTTCGTCCTGAGCGCTGATGGGACGCTCGGCGTCGCCATGCTTCAGAAGTAGATGGGCGAGCTCGTGGCAGAAAGTCCAGTTCATCCGCTCCTCAGAGAGGTCAACATCAATGACAATCGTCCTCTCCGGAACCGAATATCCGCGCACACCATCGGCAAGCCGCGTCAGGTGCAATTCGATGTCGTGGCGCCGGGTCATCTCAAGAAGGAAGTTCACCGGACAGGCTGCTTCGATTTGCGATAATCGAGGAGAGCCTGAATGAAGAATTGTTTTGATGGGCGAATGCGGCTGTTAAGGCGAATGGTGCGCAAAAGCTCGACCTCTTCCTCCGTAATATTCATCATCAGTCGCTGACTTTCATCCTGCAGAAGCTCGGCCAGTCCGTCGTACATGGGAGATTCATCGTCGGCATCATACACCAAAAACCGTCCCTTCTCACCTAACACCACATCTTCCACCCGCAATCCCATGCCGCCGGCGATCTTCTCGACAAACTCGAAGGTGGGTGACGATTTTCCATTTTCCACGAGCGATAGATAGGAGCGATTTACCCCGATCCGGTCGGCGAGCATCTCTTGAGATAGATGCGCCGCCTTGCGCGCTTCACGAATTCTTTCACCAATTCTGGGCATAGGCGAACTCCTGATTGTTTGCACAGAATATACAGAATTCGTCCTACATTGTCAACACCCGAAAAAGTATCAAAGAGACGACCGGCGGACACATCTGCCCGCCCGTTTCAGAACATTTCCGCCGAGCCAGGTTCCCAACCTGGCCGGAATGCCTGCCCTGTCCTTCGCATTTCTCCGCGGTGGCGCGTGCCCTCACCCTTTTCCACCGCCGCTCGTGGGTGCCCTCACCCCGCGCGATTTCAAGACCCTATCTCACCAACACGAGCTTCCGCACCTCCGCAAATCCCCCCGCCTCCATCCGGCAGAAATAAATGCCCGAAGGCCATTCCCGTGCATCCCACGCCACAACATACGAGCTTGCCGAATGCTTGCCGCTCGTTAGCGTTTGAATCTTCTGCCCCAGCAAATTGCATATTGTCAGTCGAACTTGACCAGCTTGTGTCAGATCATAGCGAATCATGGTGGTTGAGTTGAAGGGATTCGGCCAGTTAGGATGAAGTGCGCATGCTCCGGGCAGATACGGCAGAGAGAAATCGGCGTACAGAGGAACGCCCCGCTCATTTTCATAGGCGCCAATGTCCGGATTCGTCCCCGGCGGATTCGGCCTCGGATTGCCGTCCATGTCGGTTGCAGGTGCGCCGACTGAGTCACCCGCACCAATGCAGCGCGAGGTATCCATTAGATGATAATCTCCCGCTCGTGCATTGAGAAACATCGGATCGGAGAAGATATTCTGATACACATCACAGGAATCGCCATTCGCATTCGTCGTGACAAGCATCCCGAGTCCCGCAGGAACCTCGCCGCCAAACGCTCCTGTGCCATTGCCGAAGAAATCGCAGTGACTGATCTCAATCTCCGGGCCAGTCCATAGAACCATTCCCAGACCAGTGGAAAAGGCAACGATAGAATTCGTTATGGCCAATGATGGACCCCCGTAAGCTATCGTCTCATCCGCCCGATAGGATCCATTATCGCTGATCGTGCAATTGATTATGGACACGGAGCAATCGTAGAAAGATAGCACACCGCCTTGTGCGGCTTCGGACGCGTTCCCCGATATGAGGCAATTCGTGAAGGTCACAGAAGATTCGAGACATTCCGCACCTCCGCTGCTCCAAGTTGCTCCATTATCGCAGATGCTGTAGTTGATGAATGTTGGGGAAGATTGGGAGCAATAGACCCCACCTCCGGAACCGCAAGACCATTCGCCAGCAGCCGAGTTCTCACGGATGTCGCAATCGTTGAATGTCGGCGAGGAACTGGAATCGCAATATACTCCCCCTCCGTTGCTGTAAGTCCAATTTTGGCTGATAATGCAGTGGCTGAATATCGGAGAGGATGCGAAGCAACGAACTCCGCCACCACTCCAATTGCCTGCATAGGTCAGCGAGCAGTAGGCAAGCCAACTGCCTGAGCTGCTGGGACCATAAAAGGTCACGCCGCGCCATGGCGATGGCCAATAGGTGGTGTCTTCTACAGCAGTGAAGATGACTGAATCGCTTTCCGTCCCCTCGGCCAAGAGCGTTCCATAGATGTCGAAAAGCAAGCCTTCGCCAAAAAGAAAAATCGTCCCGGGCATGAGCCGCAGTGTGTCGCTCGCATTCACCCAGATATCGCCCACGATGTCGTAAACGCCCGGACCCAGCGTGCCGCTGAGCGGCCCTGAAAGTTGCCCAAAGCTCGCCTGGGTGCATGCAAGTAGGAGTACGGATGCAAGAACCTTCATGGCTGCTTCTCCTGTGTTTTGTTGCCTCTCGCGGCTGTCTCCTGGCTAGTGCCGTTTCCTAAAAGGTTTTCCCGTTGAGTCGGAATGGGGTGGTTGTG
>DYHQ01000048.1 GCA_020724065.1 Candidatus Puniceispirillum sp.
GCCAGCGTTTTGAATATCGGGACGGCAAGTTATCCCGCGATTGGCGGAGCGTTGGCAGTCCTCGCGTGGCATTATCCGTTTCTGATTTCCTTGATTGCGCTTCCGGTGGGGGGCTTCGTTCTGTTTTCGCTGAGGAATCCTGAGCCGAGAGAGAGGCCGCATCTCGGCGAATATTTGAGCGGAGTCTGGCAGAGCATCAAGAGGCGCGAAGTCATCGGGCTTTTTCTTGCAAGCATCGTGACCTTCACGATTCTGTTTGGGACTTATTTGACTTGCCTCCCTCTCTTGCTGGGAGACTCGTTTGGCGCATCGGCGTTCGTCATTGGCCTGCTCATGAGCGTATCGTCAATCAGCGGGGCCATCATGGCGTCGCAACTTGGGAAATTGGCGAAAACCTTCTTGGAAAGAACCCTTATTAAGTCGGCCTTTGTTCTCTACGCGCTGACTTTAACGCTCATTCCATTTGTTCCGGCGCTTTGGTTTTTTCTGATTCCGAGCATTCTTTTTGGAGCCGCGCAGGGAATGAATCTTCCCAGCATTCAAACCCGTTTGGCACGACTTGCACCCATCAATCATCGGGCGGCGTTCATGTCTATCAACGGAATGGTGCTGCGGCTCGGGCAGACTTTATGGCCGCTTACCATGGGGCTTGCGATGGTTCTGTATGGAATGAATGGAGCCTTTTTCACGGGTGCGGGACTTGCGATGATGATGTTTGCGCTCGCGGTGATCTTGATTCGGTAGGTTCCGGGCAAGTTGGGCAACCTGTATCGCCGAAAATCATGGGTCGGCGGCAAGTGGCCGACACCGCGCAAAGGAACGAACGAATGAAACCTGCAGATGTGGAGCATCTCTGGTGGAATGGTCGGCATTACGACCTTCAGTTCAAGGATCATACCGGCGACATTCCCTTCTATTTGCGTCAGGTCAGAGAATACGGAGAGCCCGTTCTTGAATTGGCCTGCGGCACGGGAAGGGTGACGATTCCTCTGGCCGAAGAAGGATTCCAAGTCGTGGGGCTCGATGTTTCGACATCCATGCTTTCACAGGCGAGAAGAAAAGCTACCGAGTGCGGTGTTCAGATTGAATGGGTGGAAGCGGATTGCCGCGATTTCCATTTGGAGAGAAAGTTCAACTTGGTTCTCTTTCCATTCACCTCGATGGCTCTTCTTCATGATTTGGAGAGCGTCGAGGCGTGCTTGTCGTGCGTGAAAGAGCATTTGGAGAATGATGGCCGGTTCATCATTGACTATTTCAATCCGTGCTTTGATTTCCTTGTGAGAGACCTTGCGAAGTGCTATCCCGTGGCGGAATATCCCGATCCCGACGGCCGAGGACAGGTCATGGTGACAGAAAACAATGTCTATGATGCGGCTCACCAAATCAACCATGTCAAATGGCATTACAGAATTGGGGAGCAAGCGGAGGTTGTCGAAGACCTCGACATGCGAATTTTCTTTCCGCAGGAATTGGATGCGCTCCTTCATTACAACAGATTCGCCGTTGAGGCCAAATTCGGAAGCTATGACGAGACCCCGTTCGAGTCGAGCTCAGTAAGACAATTGACTGTTTGTCATAGACGAGAATAGGATGCAACTCGGCGAGTGCGCGGGCACATCAAGTGAGCTGCCTCGGCAAGTGACATGATTCAGGGACCAATCTCGATAGCGAATGAGTCGGCAGCAAGCACACCATCTTGGAGATGCTTCATGAAGAGGACAACACACCGAAGAGCGCTATTCATCGCAGCGATTATTGGCATTGCGTCTGCGGTGCGCGCACAGCCGTTTCAATGGCAGACTTTCACCTCTACATCGGATGTACGCGATATTGAGAGTGTAATCGGAGGTCTGTGGGGGGCCACGAGCGGTGGACTGGTTCATTTTGAACCGGCGACCGGTGTTTTTGACGCCTATACCAATACACGCGGGCTTTCAGCCAATCGCTGCGTAAGCATTGGAAGCGACAGTCGAGGCGGAATCTGGGTGGGACTTGATGACCGTCGCTTGAACCGGCTCGACCCGACATCGGGACGCGTGGAAGTGCTCTCCTATTTGGAGGAGGAAGTTTTCTCGCTCACCGATATTATTCCTTGGCAGGATTATGTTCTTGTCGCCAGCGATGTGGGGGCCTACCGACTGGCCTATTACGAAAATGTGGCAGGTTTTCGCGTCCAAGAGAGCTACAGCAAATTAGGCGACTTTTCACCGCGAACCGAAGTGCGGCGTTTGGCCGTGGCGGATAATTATCTCTGGACGGCCACGCCCGTTGGACTGGCGCGCGCAAACCTCGACCTGCCGACCCTCGTTCCACCCAGTGCTTGGGAGAATATTACTGAGGCGAATGGTTTGCCCAGCAACGATGTGCGAGCGATTATGGCGGCACCGGGCGGCGGACTGTGGATCGGAACGGCCGTAGGATTGGTTCTGTGGAAGGATGGTGCCTTTGGCGGCCACAGGGAATTTGCCGGGATACGCGATTTGGCCAATGTGAACGACACGGTCTATGCCATCACTTCGACCAATACCTATTGGCTTGATCCCAATTTCGGCTGGCGGGAAATCGGCGGCTCGATTCCCTTCAACATCCGGCGGTCAGCGGTTTTCTCAGGCAGTGACGCGTCAGTCTTGTGGGCGGCTGCAGCTGACAGTGGCAGCCAACGCGGTGGGATGGCTGCCCTTATTGGCGCGCAATGGACGGATCCTATGCGCAGTGAAGGTCCCGGCGGAAATGACATCTCTGCCCTGGCGGTCAACTCTGGTGGAGAGCTGTGGGTGGGGGCGAGGGGATCTCAAAATGGTATCCTCAATATCTCGACTTACTCGGAGGCGAACTGGACAGACTATGTCGAATCCGGAATACTGCCGCAGTCTTTTTGCAACAGTGAAGTGCGCACCTTCGCCTTCGATGACTTTGGGGGGATTTGGGTGGGAACTCATGGCAAGGGATTAGGATGGATTCGCGGAGATTCGACACGCATTTTCAATTCCCATGACTCAACGGGGGCACGGATCACGGGAATCGCCGATGACCCGAATTACTGTCTCGTGGACGGAATCACAAAGGATATGGGCGGTAACCTTTGGCTGACCAACCGGCTCTCCACGCGAGGCACACCGCTTCTGCGTATTGCACGCGAATGGATTGCAGCCGGAGGTCCGGAAGATCCATGGATGGCCTATGTCAATCCCAGTATGAACAGGCCGACAGAAGTGGAGCAGATTGTCATTGACATGCTCGGCCGGATATGGCTGGGCTCTTCAGAGCATGGCGATGGCACCCATGTTTTCGACGATGGCGGGACGCCTCTCGATACGCTGAATGACCAGTGGACTTTCATCGTTCCAAATGACTATGCCGATCCGACTTTTTGCTTTGATGCGATTGACAAGCAAGCCAAGTGTTGGGCCGTGGATGCCCAGGGCTATCTCTGGGTCGGCACAATCAATGGAGTTTACTACACTCCGATGGGAGTGCCAGCGGACTTGCGGCAACTGCAATTCACTTGCCTCTATCCCGGACCGCTGGGGACGCAGGTTTTCGCGATTCATGTGGATGTGGAAGATAACAAGTGGTTCGGGACCGACGGCGGGGTTTCCGTGATGGACAGGGACTTCAACTGGATTCATTATTTCCGTACCGCCGAAGATGTGCTCTATCCCTCGGGGCTTGTTTCCAATTATGTAACGGCTATTGCCTCGAATCCAGTGACGGGTGAAGTTTGGATGGGCACGCCGGATGGTCTGTCGCGCTTGAAGACCCCTTATCAGCAGACAGGTGCCGAGCTGGGCGAAGTCCATCCTTATCCGAATCCGTTCCGACCGGGAATGCAGCGCATGTATGTGCAAGACATTGGCGTTTTTGATGGGATGAAGGTCTTTACACTTAGTGGGCGTTTTGTGCGCAGCCTTTCTTGGGGGGAAATGATAGGGCAGGGTTGGGATGGGCGCAATGAGGATGGCTCGCTCGTTTCGAGCGGCGTTTATATTCTTGTTTGTTACACAAGCGACGGAAAGACTTCCCGTGGAAAGGTCGCCGTTTTGGTCGAATAGAGGCGGCGGATGCTGCGCAGACTTCTGATTCAAGACTACATCCTTATTGAACGCGCGGAGTTTGAACCGGGACGCGGTTTTTGTGTCTTCACGGGCGAGACGGGAGCAGGCAAATCTATGGTTTTGGGTGCGCTGGCGGTGCTAATCGGCGAGAAGTTTCCGAATGATCCCGTGCGATCCGGTGCAAAAAAGGCGATTATCGAGGGCGAATTTGACTGGCCAAATGCGAGAGAGATTCGCTCCGTTTTCGATGCGAGCGGTGTTGAGGCAACGGGAGAAGCCGTTCTTCTGCGCCGTGAAGTAGCACACGGAGGACGAGCGCGCTGCTTCGTTAATGACCAGCCCATTGCGCTGGAGATTCTGCAAGCTATTGGAGAGCATTTAGTGGATTTGCACGGGCAACATGAGCAACAAGCTCTCATGAAACGCGCCCGTCACCTCGATTTCTTTGATGCTTATGCCGATACGCTTGCTCTGCGCTCGGAAGTTGCGTATCTTTATAGAGAGCACGCGCGCTTGCGCGCCGACTTCGAGAGACTGCAGAGACTTCAGGAAGAGCGCAGGCGCGATGAAGGATTGCTTCGCTTCCAACTGACGGAAATCGAGCGACTGGGTTTGCGCGAGGGTGAGGAAGAGGAACTCGAAGCGGAAATCACGCGACTGGAAGGAGCGGAGAAACTGAGTGATGCCACTCACCGAGCCTGGGAGGCGCTCTCGGACGGAGATTCGGCGGCGACTGTGCACCTGCGACGCGCCCGGGAAGCCCTGGCCGGGGTAAGAGAGATTGATCCCGAGTTGGATGGCTTGGCGCGAGAGATTGAAGCAGCGGAAGTTCAAGTCCGAGAGCTCGGTAAACTTGCTCGCGACCAGCATTTGTCTGTCAAGTACGACCCGGAGCACTTGGAAGCTTTGCGCGAAAGGCGAAGCGCGTTGGCTGTCTTGAAGCGCAAGTATGGACTTTCAAGCGGCGAACTTCTGCATCGAGCTGAGCAGTGGCGGCAAGCGCTCTCCGATACCGATTCGCTGGAAGCGGACATCGAACGCATAAAGCGAGAAGTCCAAACGGCTGGAGCCGCGCTCCGCGCAAAGGCGCTTGAACTCTCAGAGAAGCGTCGCGAGAGAAAAGAGTCCTTTGAAGCGGAAGTCGAAAAGCAGCTTTCCGAGCTCGGGCTGGGCAATGCGAGCTTTGAACTTAGCTGGGACTCGATTGATTCGGAAAACGCCGACCATGTCAGTGCGAAGGGAATAGACAAGATCGAATTCTATTTCTCGGCGAATCCGGGTCGAGAGGTGAAACCGCTCGTTGAAGTGGCGTCGGGCGGTGAGGCATCCCGAATCATGCTTGCGCTGAAGCGCGTTTTTGCGGACAATCTCGAACCGATGACGCTGGTTTTCGACGAAATTGATCTTGGGATTTCGGGACGAATGGCCGAGCGTGTGGGGGAAGCGCTGCGCTCTCTGGCTCGGCGGCATCAGGTCTTGGCAATCACTCACCTTCCACAGATTGCGAGCCGTGCCGCTCGACATTATACCGTAGCCAAGCGGACAGCTCGCAAGGAAACCGTCACCGAAGTGCGGCGGCTTTCACCGTCGGAACGCGTGCAGGAGTTGGCTCTTCTGTTGGGGGGCACCAGAGTAACGCCGAAGGTTGTCTCCACAGCGGAAGAATTGCTGAAAAGAGGGCAGGAAGCTCATAGATAATCAGAGGCGATACAAACCGAATGTTCTGCCTACGAATACAAGTAGAAAGAGGAGAACGAAGATGCGCTATCCGCATTTCTTCGCAATGAGTGTCGTACTGCTGCTTGGCTCGACGGCTGTTGTGGCTCAGATCACGATTACGGCAGACTGTCTCCCGAACTATGTCGGTTTTGGAGTGAGGCAGCAGTTCAGCGAAGGTTTGGTGCAACTCAATCCCGGTTCTGCGGGAGGGAATCAGACTTGGGATTTGCGCGGTATCGAGACGGGACAGGCTGGTGAATCCGAGATTGTGGACCGCAGCGCGACACCAAATCCATCGTGGTTCCCCACCGCCAATATGATTGTGAAGATCGAGGGAGATCCCAGCGTCAGCGAATTCGTGTACGTTGAGCTTACTTCAAGCTATCTCAGGCAGCTTGGGAGGGCATACGCCGTCGCTGAATCCTCTTGGGCAGTCCCTGAAACCAACGACCCTCCTGGGTGGATTTACCCGATGCAATATCAGGACAGTTGGTGGTCTCGGCACTATTATGAGGAAGAGACGAGCGGTGGTGACCTGCTGACTTATACGGATACTTCGTGGACCATTGTTGACGGGTGGGGGACAGTCATCGTTGATGAATTAGGCTCGGTGTCCGCTTTACGCCTGAAGACTCACCAGCATATAGTTGAAACGATGAATGGAGTTCCGACGGATGATATGTGGGCTTGGGAATATAGTTGGCTGGCCTGTGACCATCTTCCCCAAGTTGCGGTGATGCGATCCCAACCCGGGGCCGATAGCAATTTCACCTCCGGCTGGTTCGTTCACATCAGCTCTGCCGCAGGAACCGAGGAGCCAGTTCAGGTTCTGCCGGTGTCATTCATTTTGGGGAGCGCTTATCCGAATCCCTTCAATCCGGAGACGACGATTCCCTATGCCATCCATCAGCGAATGGAGGTTGAGATAACAATCTTCAATGCGCTGGGTCAGAGAGTCCGAACGCTCACTCGAGGAACGATGCTTCCCGGGCATTACTCCATAGTCTGGGACGGAGAGGGTGATACGGGGCAACAGGTCGGCACGGGGGTCTATTATTGCCGTTTGATTGGTTTGGATGTCGGGGACTCAGCACAGAGGTTGGTTCTCATACGCTGAAATCGCGGGCAGATCAGGGCATCTGCCTCGGCGAACAATTGTTTATGCTTCGGGAAATATGAAGTCAAAAAACCGTCCGCCGTTTGTGCGGAGAAAACTTACTCGAAAGGGAATTCCTATGAGACACTGGCAATTAATCAGTGTGCTTGGTCTCTTGGCACCGCTTTGTGCAATGCCCGTTTGGGGGCAGATTACGATTACTTCGAGTGATTTTCCAAACACCATCGGCTTTCGAGCTTCTCATTCGTGCAGCGACTTCACCGCGGCGGTCAACCCGGGGCCAGCGGGAGCGGGTCTGACCTGGGATCTGCAAGGAATCCCGGTAGCGGAGACGGTGGACTTCGAAATCGTTGACCGCAATGACACACCGAATCCATCGTGGTTCCCGTCGGCAAATCGAATTCTGAAGGCGACGGGTAGCGGAGAAACGATCGCCAGCTATACCTACGAGGAAATAACCAGCGGCTATTTGAGGAATATCGGCATGGCTTTCACCGTGCCCGAGAGTTCCTACGCTATCCAGTGGACGAACGACCCACCCTACGCCGTCTTTCCGATACAATATCAAGGCAGTTGGATGACACGGCTCTATTGGTAGCAATCCATGATGGGTTGGACGGTTGCCACGGATGACTCCGCGTGGATCACGGTGGACGGATGGGGTAGCGTACTCGTGGACGAAGTGGGCTCGGTGCCATGTCTTCGACTCAAGTTACGCCATCATCTGGTTGTGACCCTTAATGGTATCCCAACAAGGGACGATTGGTTTTGGGCCTATATCTGGATGACTTCAGGTCGTGGAGAGGTTGCCTCGATGGAGTCTGAGCCCGGGGCGGATGAGAACTTCACGCAGGGCTACTTCTGTCGCTGGGGTTCGATTGCCGGTGCTGAGGAGCCTGCGCAGAGCGTGCCACTGGTTTTCGAACTCCAAAATCCCTATCCGAATCCCTTCAATCCGGAGACGACCATTCCCTATTCAGTGAATGTGTTGGCTGATGTGGAGCTCGCGATTTACAATGCACTCGGGCAAAAGGTCCGAACTCTCGTTCGCGGGCAGGTGCTCCCCGGCAGCTATTCCGTCACCTGGAATGCAGCCGATGACGCGGGCAATCCTGTTGGCACGGGCCTCTACTATTGTCGTTTGTCCAGCCTGCACGGGAATGCATCTGTGCAGCGATTGGTGCTCCTTCGCTAATTCTGTGAGTAAACAACGAAAAGGGGGAGGTTTATGGAGGCTATCCGATGAGAAGGGATGAATTCGGCTTCGCCGCGGTCTTTTTGTCCGCGTTTTTCCTTTTGAATGCAACGGCCTTGGGTCAGATCACAATTACTTCCGAGGACATTCCGAGCGAGATTGGCTGCCGGCACGCTTTGCGCACCAGCTTGGGCTATGTTCCGGTGGTGCTGGGACCCCTCGGGCGAGAATCAGACTTGGGATTTGACGGATGTTCCGGCGACGAACGCTCTGGAGGTGGCCATCGTTTCGCGCGATGACACACCGGATCCTTCCGCTTTCCCGCTGGCGAACCTGATCGTGAAATGGGAAGGAGCAGGGAGAGAAGTCGTTTGCGGTTATGCGAACCTCACCTCCGCGAGTTTAAGTGTCCTGGGAGCAGTAGTTGAGACATTGGATGAGACGACTCTTGTGACGGTGTTGAACTGGCCGCCTCTGCTCGATTTTCCACTCAACTACGGGAATAGCTATCTCACGGCTGCTGTGGGAGAGGTCACTTTTCAGGGGATCCCAATGATATTCCTTGACTCGGCGGGAGTGGAGGTGGATGGATGGGGTACGGTCATCACCGAGGAAATGGGGTCTAATTCGTGTTTGCGACTGAAAACGAGGCATCATTTGATCATCACCATCGCGGGGATTCCTCTGATGGATTTCACCGTTTGGGTTTATGTGTGGATGGCGCCTCAGTATCCGGACCTTGCCATCATGGTATCGGAATTGGATGCAGACGAGGATTTCACTTCGGGCATTTTTGTGCGACTTGGTGCTGTTTTGGGCGTCGAAGAAGTCGTGCAGATTTCGCCTGTCACCTTTAAGCTCGCAAGTCCTTATCCCAATCCGTTCAATCCTGAGACAACCATTCCCTATACGATTGACGCGCCGATGAGTGTGGAGCTCTCCATTTACAATACGCTGGGCCAAAGAGTGCGAACGCTGATAGAAGGGAAATCGGCGCCAGGGAACTATTCAGTCGTTTGGAATGGCACGGACAACGGTGGCAATCAGGTCGGAACAGGCGTTTATTACTGCCGTCTCCTGACTCCTCAGGGGAATGCACCCACGCAGCGATTGGTGCTGGTTTGATAGAATTTGAGGGAGGATCACAGAGCCGCCCCTACCCTAAAATTGACGACCGCGGCGGTGAATCTCCAGATTCGTCCCGCACGAATTTCGGGCAAATCAGCAGATCTGTTTCGGTGAGAAAATGGTCTCTGGAGGGTGCAAGCAGCCGACATGGGAATGAAGATACTATTTTGGAGGGAATAGAGAATGCAGACACTTCATTCAGTTTCTGTTTTGTTCGCCGCGATCCTCTTTGGTCTGGCAATTCCCGCCTTTGCTCAGCCACCGGACAGTCTTTGGAGCCGCACTTTCGGTGGAGGCGCGGATGACAGGATGTCGTGCGTAATAGAGTGCCGTGACTCTTGTCTAATATTGATTGGATTCTCCGTGAATCCTTACACTGGGAATACTGATGGGTGGATGATACGAACAGATACCGATGGGAACATGCAATGGCAACGAAAATATCACGGATCCTACTCGCAGTACACCATTCACGGTCAAGAAATTCTTGATGGCGGCTATGTATTGGCTGGCTTCCTTCGTAGCAATCGGCTTCCGACAACGCATTTCCATGATGATTTTTTCTTGGCACGGACAGATTCCCGAGGGGTAATGATTTGGAGTAAGTACTATGGAGGACCTTACGACGACAGATGCTATTATGTCCAACAGCTACCCGAGGAAGGCTTTATTCTGGTTGGATATGTGGGCACTGATGGTAACCAGACAGATGGTTGGATTGTGAAAACAAATACGAACGGCGACACAATGTGGACTCACAGGTTTGGAGATTCTGAGCGCAATGAATTTTTCTGTGGTCAACAAACATCTGACGGGGGATATGTTCTGGCTGGACAAAGCTGGCTTGGATGGGGGCAGCGATCCGATTTCTGGCTTGTCAGGACAAATGAGGCTGGCGATGAACAGTGGAGCCGCACCTATGGGGGGTATGACAATGAGACATGTCGGAGTGTATTCGAAACCTCCGATGGGGGATTCATATTAGGTGGAACAACGCGGTCATTTGGTGCCGGAAGTGCAGATATTTGGCTGCTCAAGACCGATTCAGAAGGGGACAGCCTCTGGAGTCGAACTCATGGACTGGGTCGTTCAGAAACATGTTTTTCTATGCGGCGGACATTGGATCTTGGATATCTCATATCAGGCACGACTTACTCTTTCGATGATATTCATCCGGGCGTAGCTGACGGATGGATCCTCCGGGTAAACATGAATGGGGACAGCCTGTGGAGTGTTGCCTTGCGAGGATGGGGGACAGATGTGTTGACCGATGGCATTCAAACCGCTGCTGGTAGCTATATGACTACCGGAAACACGGATTCATGGAGTGCAGGGGGATACGACGGATGGCTTGTGAAATTCGCCCCAGAGTCAATGGCAGAACCGCTCAACAGTCCATTGCCAATCGATTTCGCCTTGTTCCAGAATTACCCGAATCCTTCTAATCCAAACACAAAAATCGCCTACAAGCTCAAGAAAGCTGGGCATATATCTCTGAGAGTCTTTGACCTCTTAGGACGAGAATTGCAGATACTTGTGGATGACATGCAGTCTGCAGGTACATACCTTGTGACTTTCGATGGCTCAGGTTTGCCATCAGGAATTTATTTTTACAGGCTTCAAGTGGGGGACTTTGTCAAGACAAAGAAGATGGTGCTGTTGAAGTGATATTTCTTCCGCGGCAAATAGTCCTTCACTAGCCGCGACCTCCGGTCGCGGAACGAGAAACATCCGCCTTGGGCGAGGATATGAATGGACAAATTAGTCATTGAAGGCGGTCGGCAACTTCGCGGAGAGATTGCCGTTTCCGGCTCAAAAAATGCCACGCTGCCCATCATGGCGGCGACTTTGCTCGCTCCCGGGCAATATCGCTTGACTCGGGTGCCGAATCTGATGGATATTCGCACGATGGCGAATGTTCTGCGGGTGATTGGCGCGAAAGTCGAACAGAGCGGCCACAGCCTTCTGATTGACACGAGTCACGCCAACTTCCCGGAAGCGCCTTACGAACTCGTGAAGACGATGCGTGCCAGTTTCTATGTTTTGGGGCCGCTGCTGGCGCGATTTCGCCGAGCGCGCGTGTCACTGCCAGGTGGATGTGCTTGGGGGCCGCGACCCGTGGATTTGCACCTCAAAGGCATGGAAGCTTTGGGTGCCGCCTTGACGCTCGATGAAGGCTATATCGTCGCGGAAGGTCAGAAACTGAACGGCGCTAAGTTTTTCTTTCCGATATCGAGTGTCGGTGCGACGGGAAATGTGATGATGGCGGCGGTCTTAGCCGAAGGTGAAACGATTTTGGAAAACGCCGCGATTGAACCTGAAATCACCGCGTTGGCCGAATTTCTTTTACAGATGGGTGCGGACATTAGGGGCATCGGCACAACGACTCTTCACATTCGAGGAGCGGACTCCTTGCAGCCCATTGATGCGGAGATGATTCCTGATCGCATTGAAGCAGGCAGTTTCGTCGCGGCCGTAGGCGTGGTTGGTGGCGAAGTGGAGTTGACAGGAGCCAATCCTGACCACATTCACTCGGTCATTCATGCGGCCAATCAAGCGGGAATTGAGATTTCGTCAAGGGGTCATAGCCTGCAGATCAAGGCAAACGGGCGACCGGCACCGCTTCACTTGAGCACGGCGCCTTATCCGGGTTTTCCGACGGATTTGCAGGCTCCCTTCATGGCGCTTCTTTCTGTTGCGAATGGAAACAGTTCCATCACGGACACCATCTACACGGACCGATTTGCCCATGTTCCGGAACTCGTGCGACTGGGAGCAAGAATCAATCTCGTGGGCAATTGCGCATTGATTGAAGGAGTAGAGGAACTTCAGGGCGCGACCGTCATGTCCACGGACATCCGAGCGTCAGTCAGCTTAGTTCTGGCAGGTTTGCGCGCCCAAGGGCGCACCGAAGTCTTGCGCGTTTATCATCTTGATCGAGGGTATGAAAAAATCGAAGCGAAGCTTTCAAAGACAGGAGCGAGAATCTGGCGAGAGGAGGGGACGCTGTGACAGGTGCCGACTTTGTTCATCTTCACAATCATTCGGATTACAGTCTTCTGGACGGCGCGTGCAAAACCAAGGACATCGTCGGGCAGGCGGTCAAGTTGGGGATGCCTGCGGTGGCGTTGACGGATCATGGCGCTCTGTTTGGGGCGATTGAATTCTACCAGGAGGCGAAAGAAGCGGGTATCCAGCCCATCATTGGCTGCGAACTCTACATTTGTAAGGACCGATTCGACCGAAGCGGCAGACAAGCGGACACCATAAGTCATCTTCTGCTCTTGGCGAAAGATGAAAAAGGTTGGAAGAATTTGGTCAGGCTCTCCTCTTTGGGCTATGTGGAAGGATTCTACTATCGCCCCCGCATTGATCACTCGCTACTGGAGAAACATCATGATGGTTTGATCGCGCTGTCGGCCTGTTGGAAAGGTGAGATTGTGCAGCGATTGCGCGAAGGAAATGAGGAGGCCGCCTGCGAGCGCGCGGCGTGGTATCGCGACCTTTTTGGTGAGGATTTCTATATCGAGATCCAGCGGCATGGCATGGAGGGTGAGGACGAGGTGAATCGCGGTCTTTGGCGCGTGGCCAAGCGGCTGGAGCTGCCGGTCGTTGCAACGAACGACACCCATTATCTCTGCAAAGAGAATGCGGAGGCGCATGATGCGCTACTTTGCATCGGGACAGCCAGCACCGTGACGGATGCGGACAGATTGCGATTTCCCACGCCCGATTTCTATTTCAAGTCTGCTGCGGAAATGGCCGCTCTCTTTTCAGACAAACCGGAAGTTCTCCTCTGCACGCGTGAAATCACAGAGAAAATTTCGCTCACTTTTAATTTCAGTCGGAGACACCTGCCGAATTTTCCATTACCGGAAGGCGAGAGCGATGTGGGCGATTATCTGCAGAAACTGGCATGGAAGGGACTTCAAGAGCGTTTTGCAAAGGTGGACAAGAAGCTACGCGAACGATTGGAGAGTGAGTTGGGGATGATTGTCCAGATGGGATTCGCGGGCTATTTTCTCATCGTGGCGGATTTTTGTGCTTTTGCTCGGCAGGCGAGGATTTCTGTGGGACCGGGGCGTGGGAGCGCCGCCGGAAGTCTTGTCTGCTACTCCCTGGGCATTACCGATTTGGACCCGCTGCGCTACGACCTCTATTTCGAACGCTTCCTGAATCCCGAACGCATTTCGATGCCCGATATTGACATTGACTTCCATGATCAAGGGCGCGACCAAGTGATTCAATATGTCAAGCAGAAGTATGGTTCGCAGAGTGTGACCCAAATCATCACTTTCGGACGAATGAAGGCGCGAGCGGTGATTCGGGATGTGGGGCGCGTCCTCGGGATTCCCTATGGCGAAGTGGACAAATTGGCCCGAAAAATTCCCGAAGGACCCAAGGTCAAGCTGCAAGAGACCTACGATACGATTCCGGAGCTGCGCAAGCTGGTCGAAAGCCGAGAGGAGTTCCAGCGTCTTTGGAGAATCAGTCTTGTGCTCGAAGGAGTCAACCGCCATGCGTCAACTCATGCGGCGGGAGTGGTGGTCACACCGGGAGAATTGACGGACTATGTGCCGCTCTACCGCCAGTCGGATGGGTCCATCACGACACAAATGGACATGAATGATGTCGCGGCGATGGGGCTGCTGAAGATGGATTTTCTCGGGTTGCGGACTCTGCAAGTCCTCGACACGGCGGTTCAGTCTCTGCGTCGGGGCGGCACCGAGATTGACCTGCGTCGGCTGCCCATGGATGACAAAGGGACTTATGCGATGTTGGGGCGGGGCGAAACGACGGCTGTGTTCCAGTTTGAAAGCGCGGGCATGCGTGAATGGTTGATGCTGCTCCAGCCCACTTGTATTGAAGATCTTGTCGCCATGGTCGCACTTTATCGCCCGGGACCCATGGAGATGATCGGCGACTTTGTGCGGCGCCGCCACGGTCAGCAGAAAATCTCGTATCTGCATCCCAAACTCGAACCGATTCTGAAGAGCACTTATGGCGTGATTGTCTATCAGGAGCAGGTGCTGCGGATTGCGCGAGATTTGGCGGGATTCACTTTGAGCCGAGCCGATATTCTGCGGCGCGCAATGGGTAAGAAGAAACGCAGCGAGATGGCGAAGATGCGAAAGGAGTTCATTGACGGATGCAAGCAACACAGCGGGATCCGTGAAGAACTTGCCAAGCAGATCTTCGACCTTGTGGAGCGTTTCTCCGAATATGGCTTCGTGAAAGCTCATGCCGCCAGCTACGCGCTGCTTGCCTACCAGACGGCTTATCTGAAAGCGCATTGGCCGGCCGAGTTTATGGCGGCGGAAATGTCATCATGGCACGGCGAAGTCCGGCCGATGCCCAAACTCATCGAAGAGTGCCGACGCCTCGGGCTCAAACTCCTCCCACCGGACATCAACCGAAGTGACGAGAGCTACAGTGTTGTTGAGGGTGATATTCGCTGCGGCTTGGCGGCAATCAAGAATGTGGGCGAGGGAGCCGTCGCGTCCATATTGGGGGTGCGAGCGGCCAAGGGCGAGTTCAAATCTTTTTTTGATTTCGCGGCCTGTGCGGATGGGAGGCAGATTAACCGCAAAGTCCTCGAGAGTCTGATTGCGGCGGGGGCGCTCGATTGCCTCGGAGGGCACCGGGCGCAATACATGACGATGATTGACGGATTTCTTTCGGTGTCCCAACGAAGCGGAGGGTGCCGCAAGGAACAAACTTCGATGTTCGATGCCACGCCAATGTCTATGGGCGACATCCATCCCCTTTTGCCCGAAGTTCCTGCCTATGACCATGAGCTGATTCTCCGGCGCGAGAAGGAGCTTCTGGGTTTCTATATATCCGGTCACCCCTTGGATAGCATCCGAAGTGACCTCGAGACGCTCATTCAAGTCAAGTTGGACGAAAAAGAAGACCTGAGTGACGGCGACATCGTTCGTATTGGCGGCTTGGGCGCTGCCGTGCGGCGCGTTTTGACCAAGCGCGGCAATCCGATGGCCACGGTCACGCTGGAGGATTTCACGGGCAGCGCGGATGTTCTCGTTTTTGAGGACGCGCTCGAAATCG
>DYHQ01000049.1 GCA_020724065.1 Candidatus Puniceispirillum sp.
TGATTTGACAAGGAGTCGTGATGGCGAATTCGGCAACTGATTTCACTTCGCGAACGACGGCCGTGGATGGGAAGAGCATCTTGCGAGACGGGTATGTCCTTGATTTCGAGAAGCCCATTGTGGAGATGGAGCAGAAGATCTCGGAGATGAAGCAAATCGCTCGCGCAAGCGGAATGGATTCTCTCACCGAGGAAATCCGTCGCATGGAGAAAAAAGCGGCGAAGCTGAAACACGAGACCTACCGGAAGCTGACTCGCTGGCAAAAAGTGCAAATGGCTCGGCACGCCCAGCGACCTTATACTCTGGACTATATCTCGCGCGTCTGCTCCAGTTGGACGGAGCTGCACGGTGACCGTCATTTTGCCGATGACAAAGCGATTGTTGGAGGCTTGGCTCGCATTGATGAGACGCCTCTCGTGATTATCGGCCACCAGAAGGGGCGTGGGACAAAGGAAAATCTCCTGCGTAATTTCGGGATGCCCAATCCGGAAGGTTATCGCAAAGCTCTGCGCCTGATGAAACTTGCGGCAGGTTTCCAACGGCCTGTGGTGACTTTCATAGATACCCCGGGGGCGTATCCAGGGATTGGCGCAGAAGAGCGGGGGCAAGCGGAAGCAATCGCCAGGAATCTTTTCGAGATGGCAAGATTGCCTATCCCCATTGTAACCATCGTCATCGGCGAAGGCGGAAGTGGTGGGGCTTTGGCCATTTCCATTGCCGACCGCATCTTCATGCTCGAGCATGCCATCTATTCGGTGATCAGTCCCGAAGGTTGTGCCTCAATTCTCTATCGTGATGCTTCCGAGGCCGAGCGCGCCGCCGATGCGCTGAAACTTACGGCATCTGACCTTCTCAGCATGAAGATTATTGATGGAATTCTCGAAGAACCTTTGGCAGGAGCTCATCGAGATGTGGACAAAATGGCGGCATTGATCAAGAAGACCATCCTAACCACATTGAAAGAGCTTCAGAAATCACCCCAAGAGGAATTGATCCGCATTCGGCATGAGAAATATGCGAAGATTGGCTTCTGGCTGGAATGAGAATAGAGTCGCTCACGAGTTCACGACGACGGTGCGTGTTCGTTATGCAGAAACGGACGCCATGGGCTGGGTTTACTATGGGTGCTATTTCGTTTACTTTGAGATTGGACGCACCGAACTGATGAGAGAACTCTGGTGCCCCTACAGTGAGATCGAGAAAAATGGAGTTCGGTTGCCCGTCGTCTCGACGGGCTGTCGTTTTTGGGCGGGGGCACGATATGATGATCTTCTGCGAATTGTGACGGGGGTTTCTGTCTTGTCGGCGTATCGTCTGCGATTTGATTATTGAATCTTCTTAAGCGAAAAAATGCTCTGCGAGGGTTTCACAGAACATTGTTTCGTTAATCAAGACGGCGGACTGGCCAATGTCCCGCGCGACTTGGTGGAAATAGTCGGACGGCGATGAAAGGAGTCGCCCTGATTACGGGGGGACCCGGTTTTATTGGCAGCCATCTCGCTGAAGATATGGCCCACGCAGGTTGGCGAGTTCGTGCCCTTGTGCGCCGACCGGACAAACTGCGCTGGCTTCAAGGGCTCGATGTGGAAATCGCCAAAGGTGATATGGAGGAGCCGCCGTCACTTCCTGCGGCGCTAAGGGGCGTCGACCTTGTGGTTCACTGCGCAGGTCTGACCAAGGCCAATAGCCGCGGCGAATACATGAGAGCGAACGCAGAAGGAACGCGAGCCATTCTTGACGCGAGTGTACGAGCCGGGGTGCGGCGTTTTGTCTATTGTTCTTCTCAGGCGGCCGCGGGATCTGGCACCGCTTCGCATCCACGAACCGAAGAGGACCTGCCGGAACCCCTTACGCACTACGGAGCGTCCAAGCTGGCAGGGGAGAGAATCGTGCAAGAGTCAACTCATCTGGAGTGGCTCATCCTGCGCCCTCCCGCAGTTTTCGGCCCGCGTGATGAGCAATTCTTGCCCCTATTTCAGATGATAAGAAAATACCGACGGTATCCTGCTTTCGGAGGCGATGAGCGGCTCTATAGCTGGGTCTTTGTCCGGGACTTGGTGGCGGCGCTGCGCCTGGCCGCCGAGACGGAAAATGGCCTTCGAGACACTTATTTTGTTGCCAGCGAGCAGCCCGTGACATGGAGAGAGGTTTCGCTGGCAATCGCATCGCTTCGAAATAGCAGAATTCGACCGTTTCCGACTGTTCCTTTGCCCCTTTTGCAGGGAATAGCCCTGCTATGCGAAGGTATTGCTCGTGTCCGAGGAAAAGCGGCGCTTTTCAGTCGCCAGAAACTGGCCGAAATAACGGCGACCGGTTGGGTGGTCAGCTCTGAGAAGATTTCTCGGAAGCTCGGATTTCACTGTCAGTTTGAACTGCGGGAGGCACTCCGCGAGACGCTCGATTGGTACGAAGGGCAGGGTTGGGTATGAGAAGGACGGCAAGTTCAAAGCCCAAGAAGCCCAAAAAGCCGAAACCGCGCATCCCTGTGCCACGGAAGCCTCCGAAAGTCGAACCGTCACCCAAAACTTATCGCCGGCACCCAAAACATCCGGCACAACAGAACGAATTGGAAGAAGATGGGAACCGTTCCGGATTTCCTGACAACAATTCAAAATGATCCCCGTCTGGCCGCGTGTGGCATGCATCTGGAGTCCTTTCCGCCTCAGTCGGCACGGTTTGGTTCGCTCGACGGGCCGCTGCCGCCGACTTTGATGAAAGGCCTGCGGACTCTGGAGATCGGGGAACTGTTTTCCCATCAGGCTGCCGCGATTGAGAGAATACGGGAAGGCAAGAATGTTGTCGTGGTAACGCCGACCGCGAGTGGCAAAACCTTGACCTATTTCCTACCCATTGTCGAGAGGATTATGCGGGAGCCTGACAAATCGGCGTTAGTGCTTTTTCCACTCAAAGCACTCGAACAGGACCAAAAACTCAAAGCGGCCCATTGGCAGAATGTATTGCGTGGAGACATAGACCTTACGGTAGAAATCTACGACGGCGACACGCCGGGCTCTCGGCGCGCGCGCTTGAAGAAAAATCCGCCGCACCTGCTTTTCTCCAACCCGGATATGCTTCACGCGGGATTTATGGCATTCCATCAAGGATGGGAAGCTTTCCTTCGACGCCTCCATTTTGTCGTCATTGATGAGCTGCATGCCTATCGAGGCATCTTCGGCTCTCACATTTTGCAGGTCTTTCGGCGTTTATCGAGGCTGCTTGAATACTACAATAGGCGACCGCAGTTCATCGCTCTCTCGGCAACCATCGCCAATCCCTTGGAGCTTGCTGAGAAACTCACAGGACGCTCGTTTGAGCTCGTGTCCCAGTCCGGTGCGCCTTTGGGGAAGCGTCACTTTCTCTTCATAGACCCCCCGCACTCGGTGGCCACCGAAGCGGGCCGACTTTTCGTTCAGGCCATCGAATTTGGACTCAAGACAATTGTCTTCACGCGAGCGCGCACAACGACAGAAATTATCTATCGCACGATTCTCGACACGCGTCCCGATTTAGCAAATCTTGTGAGTTCTTATCGCGCGGGTTTCCTCCCTGAAGAGAGGCGCGAAATTGAAGCACGGCTTGCTCGAGGTGATTTGAAGGGGGTTGTGTCCACCAGCGCTCTTGAGCTGGGGATAGACATCGGCGGGTTGGATTTGTGTATTCTTGTGGGTTACCCCGGCAGTATCACAGCGACATGGCAGAGAGCAGGTCGTGTGGGGCGTCGCGGAGAAGAGTCGGCGGTTATCCTGCTAACGCAACACGACGCTCTTGATCAATATTTCCTGCATAATCCCTCAGATTTCTTTGACCGTCCTTTTGAAGCGGCGATCATCGGCGACGACAATGAAGAAATTCTGCGCGCCCACCTTCCCTCGGCGGCAGCAGAAATTCCTCTGATGGAGGGCGACCCTTTCATTGATGTGGAGCGCCATCAAGCAACCATCCGCGCTCTCGAGCGAGAGGGATTGCTCGTGCGCAGCGCCAGTGGAAAGCAATGGTTCCCCGGGACACCTCGCCCACAGCAAAGCGTCAACATTCGTCACATCGGAGCGATCTTTGATATTGTGAGTCCCGATGAATCTCATGCGATTGGTGAGATTTCCGGCGGCGCGGTTTTTCGGGAGTGCCACGAAGGAGCCATTTATCTGCATCGGGGACTTCAGTACGAGGTGCAACGGCTCGATCTGGAGAAAAAACGAGTGGAAGTGAAGCCGGTTTCGGTTGCTATTTATACAGTTGTTCGCTCAGACAAGCAGACCGAAATCTTGGATGAAGTCGCGCGGAAGAAGATCGCCTCTTTCGTCGTGCACATCGGCAAAGTGAAAGTCACGGAGACTTTTCATAGTTACGAACGGCGTCGGCTCTATAGTCAGGAGCTCTTATCGGTCGAACCGCTCGAACTGCCTCCTCAAAGCTATACGACTCAAGCCATCTGGTTTGAGATTCCGCCCGAAATTCCGCAGCAACTTGCAGCCCATGAGCGCCATTATATGGGTGGGATTCATGCGGTCGAGCATGCGGCCATTTCGCTGGTTCCTCTCTTTGCTTTGTGTGACCGGGGAGATGTCGGCGGAATTTCCTATACGACGCACCCTCAAGTCGGCCATGGAGCCATCTTCATCTATGACGGCTATGCCGGCGGAGTGGGGATCGCCAAGCGAGTCTATGAAGTCATTCTGGAGCTGCTTCAACGCACGCACAAGCTTATCTCCGAATGCCCTTGCGAAGAAGGATGTCCTTCCTGCATTCATTCGCCCAAATGCGGTGCGGGCAATAAGCCGTTGGACAAAAGGGCGGCCATTATGGTGCTGGATGATTTGCTCTCTCCTCCAAAGGAAGAAAAATCTGAAGCAATATCCCCGAAGAAAGAGGTGAAAGCCATGCCGCAATGGCGCTACAGCGCTCGCAAGATTCCTGTCAATTGGCGGATTCTGGTCTTTGACCTTGAAACGCAACTCTCGGCTGAAGAAGTGGGCGGTTGGTCGGCGATTCGTCTGATGCGTTTGGCGCTGGGAGGAGTCTTTGACAGTCAGGATGGGGAAGTCCATTTCTATGACGAAGCTCGTGCGGGCGACCTTATCGCTCACCTGCGCCGTGGAGACCTTGTTGTTGGTTTCAATCAAATCCGATTTGACTATGAGGTTTTGCGCGGCTACACCTTTGACAGCCTAAGTGATTTGCCGACCCTTGATATGCTTGTCGAAGTGGAAAAGCAATGTGGCCTGCGTTTGAAGTTGGATACGATAGCGCGCGCGACCCTCGGAGTGAAGAAGCTCGCCGACGGATTGCAGTCCCTCGCTTGGTGGAAAGAAGGTCGTCTTGACCTTATCGAGGAATACTGTCGCAAGGATGTTGAGATAACGCGCGATTTGTTCTTCTTTGCTTTGGAGAACGGCTATTTGCTTTATGAACGCAAAGATTTTGGCGCGGTGCGAATTCCGATGAATTGGAATCTGGACAAGATCCTGCGCGCCAGAGAGGCAAAGGTGGCATAGATGTTTCGGAAGGTGCTGATAGCCAATCGAGGAGAAATTGCCATTCGGATTATGCGCGCGTGCCGGGAGATGGGAATCCGGTCGGTCGCGGTTTACTCCGAAGCGGACCGAACCGCTCTGCATCCTCAAATGGCCGACGAAGCTCATCTTATCGGGCCGCCCCCCGCCACGGAAAGCTATCTGAGCTTTGAACGACTTCTGGATGCAGCCAAGAAGAGTGGGGCGGAGGCGATTCATCCCGGTTATGGTTTTTTGGCTGAGAACTCCAATTTCGCACAAGCCGTCAAAGACGCCGGTTTCGTCTTTGTCGGCCCGCCCGCGAGAGCGATGCAAGCGATGGGCTCAAAAACCGAGGCGCGCCGACTTATGAAGTCAGCGGATGTCCCCATCATTCCCGGAATGGAAGAAACTCTTGCTTCCAGCTCAGAAGCCAAGAAGGTGGCCACTCGAATTGGCTACCCTGTCCTCTTGAAGGCGGCTCTTGGCGGGGGTGGCAAAGGCATGCGCATCGTCGAGAAAGAACAGGATATTGAGCGAGCTTTCGATGCGGCGACTCGGGAAGCTCAAGGCGCTTTCGGCGACGGAAGCATTTACCTTGAGAAATTCCTACAAGGCCCTCGGCATATTGAATTTCAAGTGCTGGCCGATGAGCATGGTCATGTGATTCATTTGGGCGAACGGGAGTGTTCCATCCAACGCCGCCATCAGAAAATCATTGAAGAAACACCATCGGTCGCTCTGACACCTGAGCTGCGGCGCGAGATGGGGGCGGCGGCTGTGCGAGCGGCCAAAGCCTGTGGTTATGTCAATGCGGGCACCGTCGAGTGCATGCTCGACGCAAGCGGCAGTTTCTATTTCTTAGAAGTGAATACGCGGCTTCAAGTCGAGCATCCCGTAACCGAAATGGTTACTGGAATTGACCTTGTCAAGTGGCAATTGCGTATCGCGGCAGGCGAGAGGCTGACTCTGCAGCAGGAACAAATTGTTCCTCGCGGACATGCCATCGAAGCGCGCCTCTATGCGGAAGATGTCGCGGCTGGTTTTCTTCCCTCCATGGGCACAATTCACTATTTGCGCATGCCCGCAGGTCCAGGGATTCGAGAGGATAGCGGTGTGGCGGAAGGCAACGAAATCTCTCGCTACTATGATCCTCTCATGTCCAAGTTGATCGCTTGGGGAGAAAACCGCACAGAGGCCATAGGCCGACTGGCTCGCGCACTACGCGAATACCGGATTTCAGGCGTTCGCACGACGATTCCCTTCTGTCTTTTCGTGATCGAGCATCCCAATTTCCAGAATGGAGATTTCGATACTCGGCTTGTTGACACAAGGCTCCATCGAGAGTTCCTGGAACTGCCTGCCAGTTCCGAGATGGAACAAGCCGTGGCCGCCGCACTCGCGTTGTCTATCAAACAGAATGGGTCACTCAGGCCTGGCGAAGCGAAATCTCCAGAGTCCTCGGCGCCTGCAAGCGGCTGGAAATGGACAGGTCGCAGAGATACCCTTTCGGAAACGAGGAAGTAGTATGGCCAGTGATGCGGTCTATGTCCGATTGGATAATCGAGAGTACACGGTCGCTTTCGAGAAGGACACGGTTACGGTTGATGGCAAACCTGTGCCGGGGGAACTCCTTCCGACGAAGCACAAATCCTGTCTGAAGGCTCGCATTCAGGACCGGATACTTGACATTCCACTTGAACTCACTGACGAAGGAGCGCGCTTTCTCTTTTCAGGTCGTGAATATGTTGCACAATTTGAAGACCATCGTCAGCGTCTATTGCGCTCGTTTGGAGGCCAAGGGGAAGAGCGGCGGACGGCTTTGAGTGTGAAAGCACCAATGCCGGGATTGGTTGTCAAGATCGAAACGAAAGTCGGAGATGTTGTGACACGCGGCCAGGGAGTCATGGTTGTCGAAGCGATGAAGATGGAAAACGAAGTGCGTTCTCCGAGCAGCGGCACGGTGAAGGAAATCCTCGTCCGCGAAAGACAAACCGTCGAAAAGGGTGAGGTGCTTGTTGTCATCGAATGAGCCAACCCGCCAGGCGTGGGAAAAGACCGTTGAGGAGATTCTCGCCCGAACCACCGAGAGACAGCGCGAATTCGTCACAGCATCCGGCATTCCCGTAAAACGCCTATACGAAAGCTCTGATGCCAGAGAAGCGCAGGAATCACTGGAGTATCCCGGCTTCTATCCTTTTACGCGGGGTGTGCAACCGACGATGTATCGCGGCCGATTGTGGACCATGCGACAATATTCCGGCTATGGAACTGCCGAAGAGTCAAACCAACGCTACCATTATCTTCTTGAGCGCGGTCAAACGGGCCTCTCCATTGCGTTCGACCTCCCAACGCAGATAGGATATGACGGTGACCATCCCGCGGCGGCCGGTGAGGTGGGCCGCGTGGGCGTTGCGATCAGTTCACTGGAGGACATGGAGCGGCTTTTCCAGGGCATACCTCTTGGCAAAGTCAGCACTTCGATGACCATCAGCGCCACGGCGGCGATTCTGCTTGCTTTCTATGTTGCTCTGGCCCGCAAGACCGACTGCGATGAGAAGCAACTCGAGGGCACGGTTCAGAATGACATTTTGAAGGAATATGTCGCTCGTGGAACCTATATTTTTCCTCCGCGCCCCTCGATGCGCCTCGTCACGGATATCATCGTCTATTGCAGCGATGCCCTGCCCAAATGGAATAGCATTTCGATCTCCGGCTACCATATTCGTGAAGCAGGCGCCACTGCTGTCCAGGAGCTTGCCTTCACCTTTGCGAACGCCATGGCTTATGTGGACGCGACCCTGGCGCGGGGGCTCTCGATTGACGATTTCGCGTCACGCCTTTCGTTCTTCTGGGACTGTCACAACAACTTCTTCGAGGAGGTAGCGAAATTCCGCGCGGCCCGTCGCCTTTGGGCGCGTCTGATGAAAGAACGATATGGTGCGAGGAATCCTCGTTCTCAAATGCTCCGCTTCCATACACAGACAGCCGGTTGCTCGCTCACGGCGCAGCAGCCGGAGAATAATGCCGTGCGTGTTGCACTGCAAGCTCTGGCCGCGGTTCTGGGTGGGACGCAAAGCCTGCATACGAATTCCCGCGATGAGGCGCTCTCGCTCCCAACGGAGGAATCGGCGCGGCTCGCCCTGCGAACTCAGCAAATCATCGCCTACGAATCAGGGGTTACTGACACGATTGATCCTTTGGCAGGTTCCTACTTTGTTGAGGCACTGACTAATGAAATTGAGAAACGAGCGGAGGTCTACCTCAAGAGGGTTGACGAGCTTGGAGGAGCTATTGCCGCTGTCGAGGCGCGCTATTTTCAGGACGAAATCGCCCGCGAAGCCTATCGTCACCAGAAAGGACTTGAATCAGCCGAGCGTATTGTCGTTGGAGTAAACCGCTTCATTGAATCTGAGACCCAAGAGCCACCGAATTTGCTCAAGGTTGACCCGGCGCTGGAGGAGAAGCAGCGCCAACGCCTTCAAGAGCTCCGCATCAGAAGGGACAAGATCAAAGTGGAGAATGTCCTCCGAGTTCTAAGCCAAAAAGCGCAAACAGACGAAAACCTCCTGCCCCTATTGATAGATTGTGCCTTTCATCAAGTGACTTTGGGAGAAATTTCCGATACACTTCGAAGAATCTGGGGGGAGTACAAAGAATAGGCGATGCCCTGGGACAGAGCGCGTTTCATGCAAGCGCTGCGGACGAGGCGTTTTGGGCAGGAGTCTCTTTTCTTTGAGGAAATTGACTCCACAAATCGCTGGCTCCTTGCGAATGAAGAACTTTTTCGTCTTTCGGGAGCGACCGTCGTTGCAGACCACCAGACCGCTGGCCGAGGAAGGTATGGGCGACAGTGGCACGACACGCAGGGAAAGTCGCTTCTCTTTTCGGTTCTGCTGAGACCAGAGTCAAAAGCCTCTCCCTTAGGGCTTCTTTCTCTCATGGCAGGGGCGGCTGTTGCGCACGCTATTGGCCGGATTGATAGCCATTTCTCGGAGAAACTAAGACTCAAATGGCCCAACGATGTTCTGATAGATGGTCGCAAGGTCGCAGGCATTTTGGTCGAAAGCATTTCCGCTGGAACAAGATCTTGTGCAGTCATCGGCGTCGGCGTGAATCTGCGGCAAAGCGAGGATGAGCTTCCGAAAGCAACGCGCTGGCCCGCGTCATCATTGCAGATGCTTTCAGCCAACCCCGTTTCTCGCGAAGACCTTGCAGCAGAAATCCTGAATGACTTGGAGGCCGCCTATGATCTTTTTCAAGAAGGCAGAACTGTGGAACTCATTGATCCCTGGGCTTCCCTTTCCTTGCCTCTTGGAACGGAACTTGCCGTAGAGTCAGGGGGTAGTGTCATCAAAGGAATTTATGCGGGAGTCGGTACCGAAGGGCAGTTACTCCTGAAGGGAACCGACGGAACACTTCACGGAATTCATAGCGGCGAAATCCTCTGGAAAGATACATGCGATGAATAGCAGCCAATTTCTTCTTGCGATTGACATAGGAAATACGCACACGGTCTTGGGCACTTTCCGAGAGTCGCGGCTTTTGGATAGCTGGCGGATGGCCACTCGTGTCGCGCGCACAGCCGACGAAGTCTGGGTGCTCGCGCATCAATTCCTGACGATGGCGAATATTGAAGATCGCCACATCACTGGAGTGGGCATCTCATCCGTCGTTCCTGAAATGACGATGGTTTATGCAGATGCTTCGCGCACGCATCTTCAATTGGAGCCGCTTATTATCTCGGCGAAGACGGTACCCTGGTTGAAACTCTGCTATGAGAATCCCGACCAGGTCGGAAGCGACCGCCTCTGCAATTCCGTGGCAGCGTTCGAGAAATTCGGTGGCCCGCTCATTATTATTGATTTCGGAACGGCCACGACTTTCGATGTCGTGGCAGAAAACGGCGACTATCTTGGCGGTATCATTGCTCCTGGCCTTGAAACCGCCGCCGCAAGTTTGCACCATCAAGCGGCAAAGCTGCCGAAGGTTGACCTGATTTTTCCCAAGGCCGTTATCGGCTGCACAACAGAAAAGAGTATTCAGTCCGGTATTCTCTACGGCGCCATCGAAATGGTGGAGGGTCTCGTCAAACGAATTCGTGAGGAGCTTGCAAAGCCGGCGAGAATCGTGGCCACCGGAGGGCTGGCGACACTGGTCTTCTCTCGGACACAATTTGAAGCGAGTATCGAACCGGACCTTGTGCTGGAAGGAATTCGCATTATTTACGAGCGTTGGCAACGAAACCACTAACACATTGCACGCTCCTGTGCGTGATGGTGTTCGCCTCGTTTGGTTTTTCAACCGAAAAGTACGCCGGGCGAATTGACCTTGTCTATCCGCGCCTCTCCGAGGATGGCTCGCCCTATCTCTTCTTGGACACGGTTCGCGCAGCTTTCTTTTTCGGGACTGTCTCTCCAAATTCAGCGCAACTCGAGATTGACGGTCAAGAAGTCGAGGTAACTTCGGATGGAGCCTTTCTGGCTTATGTTCCACTGGATAAGCTACTCGGAACAAAGGCAATTCACTTAGCTCTAATTGAGGAGGGGAAGGTGAGTGACGCATTGACCTTCCCCTACGCCTTCACCGCGGAAACCGAAAAATCCGTTCTGGACACGGAAGGGATTGGGTCTCTTGTATTTCCGCTGGTTTTGCGGGTCGCTGCTGAGCACACCGTGACGAGGACAATGCCTGGCGGCACCTATGACCTCTTTCCAGCCAAGGGAACCAATCTTGTCGCCAGCGGTATAAACGGAAGGTTTTTTGTGATAGATCTGGGGAGCGGCGAGGCGACCTACATCGAAAAGCAGTTTGTAAGTATAGACACTGGGACCGCACCCCAGCTAGCCGTTCTCGAAAACATTGCCGTCTCCTCGTTGCTCGACGAGAGCTTCTTGAGGTTACCAATCAGCTCACGCCAGCCTTTTCGCACGCGACTTTCATCAGACTTGCGTGAGCTCACGGTTACCTTCTACCACACGATTTCCGATGTCAACCGGATCATGTTCAGTCCTTGGACGGGCGGGGTGGAGGTCGTGCGCTGGCGACCGGGCGAAGCGGGTCGCGTGGATATTGACATCCGGTGCTCTCGCCCTATTGAGCACGGCTACATTGTTCGATATGCAACGGAAGACTCGGAAGCCGAGATTCTCATTCGGCATCAGCCTGCTGGCCGTGCCCACTCCCTTGACGGAAAGACCATCGTTGTGGACCCGGGACATGGAGGTACGGCAACGGGCTCCATTGGCCCACGACGCACGATAGAGAAAGATGTTGTTTTGACGCTGGGGAAGTTGTTAACGAAGGAGCTTAAGAGACTCGGCGCTAAAGCTCTCCTGACTCGAGACACCGATACGACTCTTGGCCTCTATGAGCGAGTGGATTTGGCGCGCGAGGAGAACGCGGACTTTCTCATTAGTCTGCACACCAATGCGCTTCCGGATGGAGAGAATCCTTTCCTCCGACATGGGACTGGAACCTACTACTATCAGCCGGGTAGCCGTCGCGCAGCCGAGGCCGTCCATCGCCGTCTTCTTCTGGCAACAGGGCTGCGGGACGACGGCATCTTCTATAATGATCTGGCTCTCGTGCGACCCACCGAATTTCCGGCGGTGTTGGTTGAAGTCGCGTACATGATGTATCCTGAAGAAGAAAAGCTCCTTCAAGATCCCAAATTCGTGAAACGAGTGGCAAAAGGATTGGCCAGGGGAATTCAAGATTATTTTCGCGTGAGGTAGCATTTGGAGCGGGTCTATTTGACGCGAGAGGGATTGCGCAAGCTCGAAGAAGAACTCAACTCGTGGAAACACATTCGACTTCCGGAGGTGCTCAAGGGACTGATGCTTGCGCGCGAGCATGGAGATTTTTTTGAGAATGCTGAATATCATGCCGCCCGTGAAGAGTTGACACGGATCAATAGCAAGATCTATCAACTTGAACAGACTCTGGCCCAGGTTCAGCTCCTAGATGAGGCTTCTATTGATAATGATCAGGTTCGCATTCTGACGACGGTACGGGTTCGAGACGATGCCAAAAAATCGGAACGACGATACACCCTTGTTTCTCCCGAAGAGGCTGATCCAACGATTGGGAAAATCTCCATCTATTCACCGGTGGGGCGCGGCTTGATTGGAAAGAAGGTCGGCGACAGGGTGGTTATCGAAATCCCCTCAGGGAAAGTGGAATGGACAATTCTTGAGATTCTGCCGCCACATGGCACAGGAGGACTCAACAATGGAGGCACCCCGTCAACTTAGGCGTTCGGCGACCTCCCGAATCATCGGTGGAGTGTGCGGAGGCTTGGCCGAGTACCTCGGTCTCGACCCCACCGTCGTTCGCATCGTCTGGATAGCCCTCACGGTTCTCTCGATGGGCTTTGGTGGGATCATTCTCTATCTCCTGGCTTGGATCATCATGCCCGCATCGTCAACTGGTGAGAGACAAGCGGGTGGTTCCATGCCAATGGCAAGTGCTTTGGTGGGGCTTGTGTTGATTGGAGGCGGCATTCTTTTGCTGCTAATCATGGCTCTGCCCTGGGGTTTCATTCATCCTTGGCCCGTGTATTGGCACTGGCATTGGCCAGCCATGACACTGCGCTTTCTCCTGCCTCTTGTCCTTGTCATTCTGGGAATCGCACTGATCGTTGTCGGACTGAGCGGCAGATCGCCGAAGGGTACAACCGGTGAGATTTCGACCGCAGGCCCGACGACCTCGCCCATGGCAAAAGAAGCCGAAGGTGAACGACCCCCTGTCCGCCGATTGTACCGCTCTCTTCGCAACAAGAAAATCGCTGGAATTTGCGGAGGCTTGGGAGATTACTTCAATGTGGATCCGACCGTCTTTCGAATACTCTGGGTGCTGTTGCTCATTCTCTTCGGCACCGGCATTCTCCTCTATCTCATTCTATGGATTCTGATTCCTATAGAATCTGAATCGGTTCGTTCAGCGACATCGTGATGCACCGTGATTCTGCGCCATTATAGAAATTTCTGCATCATTGCCCATATTGACCACGGCAAGTCCACTCTGGCGGATCGCCTGCTTGAGTTGACCTCCACGCTCGATCCTCGACAGATGCGGGAACAAGTTTTGGACAACATGGAGATCGAACAGGAGCGCGGGATTACCATCAAGATGCACCCCATCACGATGGAGTATCGGCACACAGATGGTGAGACTTACTTGCTCAATCTTATTGATACGCCCGGCCATGTGGATTTCACCTATGAGGTGTCGCGCAGTCTGCGCGCTTGTGAAGGGGCTCTGCTGGTCGTGGATGCAACGCAGGGCGTTGAAGCGCAGACGATTTCCAATCTCTATCTGGCTCTTGAGAACGATCTGAAAATCATTCCTCTGCTCAACAAGATTGATTTACCTGCGGCACGAGTCCAGGAAGTGGAAGAACAAATTGGCGAACTCTTGGGAATCGGTGGAGAGGAAATCCTGCAGGTCAGCGCGAAACTTGGGACAGGCGTCGAGAAGGTCCTGCCTGCGATTGTGGAGCGTATCCCGCCGCCGACAGGCGAGCCGGAGGCGCCTCTGAGGGCGCTCATCTTTGATTCGGTCTTTGACAACTATCGAGGGGCGGTCGCCCATGTGAGAATCTTTGACGGAGTCGCAAGACCGGGAGTAGCCGTCCGCTTTCTCGCAACAGACCACAGTTATGAGATTGCTGAAGTGGGGATTTTGCGCCTGCGCCAAGTGAAGAGAGAACGCCTCGAAGCCGGGAGTGTCGGGTATATTATCACCGGCTGCCGTGAAGTGCACGATATCCGCGTCGGCGACACGATTGCAGAGACAGGAGTTCCCGAAATCCTGCCGCTACTCGGTTACCGTGAAGTGAAGCCGATGGTTTTCTCGGGACTGTATCCCGCCAAGAATGAGGAATACGAACTGTTGCGCGATTCCCTCGAGAAACTGCGTCTGAACGATTCATCTCTTTTCTATGAACCGGAGACTTCCATCGCACTCGGATTTGGCTTTCGCGCCGGCTTTCTTGGGTTGTTGCACCTCGAAGTCGTGCAGGAGCGATTGGAGCGGGAATATGACCTCGACCTCGTTTTCACGGTTCCGAGCGTGGAATATCGCGTGACGCTTACCGATGGCACCGTTGTCCTGATTGACAACCCTACGAAAATGCCCGAGCCAGGGCGTATTGACATGCTCGAAGAGCCGTTCATCAAGGCTTCGATAATCACTCCGGAGGAATTCATCGGTGGCATCATGAAAATCTGCTCCGAGCGCCGGGGAGTCTATGAAACGACCGAATATGTGGACCATCAGCGCGTTAACCTGCGCTACGAACTCCCGCTCGTTGAGGTGATTTATGATTTCTATGATAGACTGAAAAGTATCTCGCGCGGATATGCTTCCCTCGACTATGAATTTGTCGGCTACCGACCTTCGGAGATGCTCCGCCTTGACATTCTTGTGAATGGGGAAGTGGTGGACGCACTTTCGATGATCGTGCATAAGGACAAGGCTTACGATTGGGGGCGGCGGGTTTGTGACAAATTGAGAGAGCTCATCCCGCGCCAG
>DYHQ01000050.1 GCA_020724065.1 Candidatus Puniceispirillum sp.
AGTTTCCGAGCGCAACCGCCACATTGCGCAATAGTCCTCGTCGCTTCGTGCGCAGAATGGCGCTCTTGGCGAAGCGCTCTTTGAATTCTTTGTCGGTAATGGAAGCAAGCGATATTAGTTTTGGAGCGAGATGTTCCGGCAAACTCTGAAAAGCAGGAATCGTGGTAGGGTGGGCAAACTTCTGATTCCACGGACAGACGAGTTGGCATTCGTCACAGCCGAAAATGCGATTGCCGACAAGCGGGCGCAAGTCGCGCGGAATCGCACCTTTCTTCTCGATGGTTAAGTACGAGATGCAGCGACGGGCGTCGAGTGCATAGGGTGCAATGAGCGCTCCGGTGGGACATGCCTCAAGACAACGCGTGCAACTGCCGCAGGATATTCTCATTGAGCTCGGGTAAGTGGGAAGGTCCAAATTCGTAATCAGCACGCCGAGAAAAGAGAAAGAGCCTCGCTGCGGATGAATGAGAAGGGCATTCTTTCCAATGAAACCGAGGCCGGCTTGTGCGGCAAAGTCGCGCTCCACAACGGGGCCCGTGTCCGCGTATGCGCGGAAGCGAAGCTTAGGCGCGAATTCCCCGATTTTTTCGGCGAGCTTCTCCAAGCGAGAAAGCATCCACGGGTGATAGTCTTCGCCGCCCGCATAGGAAGCGATGATACCTCTTGAAGGAGCCCGCCGGATTTCTTCAGGGATTCTGGGGGCGGAATAATTGGCGGCAACGACGATGATACTTCGTGCATCATGAAGCAGCCCGCGCAGGTCTTTCCGGCGAGCGGCGCTTTCCCGCAAATGGGTCATCTCGCCCGCCATCCCTCCTTCTATCCACTGCTCATACGCATCGAAGTGAATCGGTTTCAGCTCCGCGGTGATGCCTACATGGTCGAAACCGAGAGCTTGCGCGCGTGAGAGAATTTCATCCATCATTTGGGGAGGGCAATTCCTCCTGCTCTTTACGGCTCGCTGACTGGTGCGCCCTCTGCGACGACGAGTTTTAGAAGCGTGTGATTGAGGACGCCAAGCCATTCGTCGGCGATCTCGGTGAGATCGTATTCGAGGCCGTCCGCGAGGGTGACATAATCTCCGGCCGCCTACGCTTTATACATGGAATCCAACACGGGCAAGAGGCGGCTATTGGCTGAGACGAGCGTCTGCTTCAGCGAGTCTGTTTCAGTCTCGGCACCCGGCAATCGCGACGCCGCGCTCATGCCGGTTAGAACCAGCTTCAAGTCGTCCAAACAGCGAACGAAGTCATCATTGGCGGTGACTTCGTCACGAAGACGGAAGGCGGTTGCCGTCGTGGTAAAGTCGCGTCGCAGACTCTGCAGAAAATCGCGTGTGTCAGCAAGCCCTTTGTGCAAAAGAGCCTTCGGCTCTTCCACCGTCAGTTCGATGCGTTGCACCTTCGATTGAAGGCGAGCCCGAATCTTCTCGCGCTGAGACTCGTTTTCAAGAAGCTGCCCGTCCACGGCGATGGCCGTGATCACTTTCCCCGCGTCCCCGATTTCCGCGCGCAGTTGATCCAAGACCTCACCCACAGTTGCCACGGTCTCATCGCTCCCCTGCAGCTCAACTCCATTCAAGAGCACCTTCATGACAGCTCTCCTTTCGCTTTTCGTATTTGACAGAAGTGATTTCCTCGTTTTGAATCGAATCGTTCAGTCCTTTGAGGAGGAAATCCAAATCGGCATAAGCGGGCCGCGTCTCGTTGATCTGACCTTCGAGTGGGCCGTTTTCAATGCTGGCTTTCGTCAGCGCTGGGAAACCTCAGAAACTTCGCAGCAGCGCATGACCATCCAATGTCGCTTCGAGAATTTTGTCTATTTCAACCAGTGTTTGTGATGAGCGCCAGAGGCTTGTGATTGGCTGCGGATCCTCACGGCAAAGGGCGCCCATTCTCTTGATCTCCACGAGTGCCCGACGCACTCGAGGCAAAGCGCGGTCCACAAGGGTGTTCAGCCGCATCGTCTCGGGAGTCGCTGCAATTTTGTCTCTGGGCATCGTCATTTCATTCACGCCCAGCACGCGCCGCCACAAAGGCCTCGCAATAGCCTGCAACTGATCACGCAGCGATGGCTCGGCAGGCACGAGTGGTCTCAACTCCAACATGTGGTCCTGCGGATTCATCGCTGTTCTGTAAACCCGCGCTTTGGGGTATATGTTCCGAAGTGGATCCTTCCGTTCAAGCATCCAACACAGGATTTCCAACACGGTGTCAGGTTGAATTGCCTCATTGCATTGATGTGTGGCGCATGAACGCTTCATCTGCCCTTCGCTGGCCACCACCGCTTTCGCGATCACATTCAAGGAGCTTGCAAGGCCGGTGCCATTCAACTCTCTCGATTAATAGAAAGGAAATCAACATTTGAAGCGATCGCGCAACAAAATCTACAGAGGGAGGTGAACTTCGGGGTGGCTATAGGAATCCGGTCGGGGCAAAGTTTGCCTTTGGCCGGAGACTCAGGTCTGAAGGTCGAGAGGCAGGGGCGTTTCAGGCGGCGTTTCCGCGGCGTCTTCCAGAGCGAGATGACGCAGATGAATGCGCGGAAAAATGGAGAGAACTTGGACCGTTATGGGTTCTCCGGGAGCAACGGTCCGCTCAGGCTCCGCCACAAGAAGGTGACCTTTCAGAATGATCAACACGCGCTTGGGACCCAAATGGCGTTTGACATTCGCCGTTAGAACTTCGCCCACGCGCAAAGGGATGGTTTTCCTCACAAAACTTTCCGCTTAATCTAACGGTTCAGATCTATAATGAGCTTGACTTCATCCTGGCTCATTTCGAGTTCTTGAGCAATATCCGCAATGGTTTTCCCCTGACCCGCGAGTTGCACGACGCGCTGGACCCGCCTTTCCGAAGCCGAATCCTTCACCTTCTGAACTTCCTCCGATTCCAAAGATTCGAGAGATGATGGTTCAGAAGGAGCTGAAACGCGCGGCTCTTCCGGAGTCCTCGTCTTGACTTCGGATGCCGACTTGGGTGCTTCGGTTTTGTCGCATGTCTGACGGATCTTTCGGGCATACGCCGACAGATTCTCCGCCTGTTCGCGCGGATGGCGGCGAGTCCGCCAGCCAATCAAAATCGAAAACAGAGCCGACAAGACATAACCCAGCATTCCCGCAAGGAAGGCGATAAGATAATCCACTTTAAGCCATAGGAAGAGGATGTGAGGAGAAGAGGGAGCCACGAGCGGTAACGCGGGAACCGTTTCTATCGTGAGATTGAGAGACTGGCCGGTGGCTGTTTGATAGGCATTCGCTTCTTCTAATGCTTTCGTTGAATCGCCAAGCGAGGCAAAATAATAGGCTAAAATCGCATGAATCTTGGCATTGTCAGAACTCTCAATCGGAGCAACGCTTTCCGCATATCGAGTGGGGTAAGGACGGTCGCCGGGAATGTAGCTCGGTTCTTCATTGGGAGTTTGAGTGGCTTGGGTGGGCGTGATATCCACGGCGACTCGATGGGGCAAGCCACCGAATTTCATGAGTCGGGTCTTGCCGCTGGCGTGAAGTCGGATGTCGAGAACGAACGGGACTGTTCCACCGCCCAAGGCCCTCATGGATAAAACCGACGCCGTCTTTTTTGGCAGCGGAGCAACCCGAAATTCCGGTGGTATTTCGACAGAGCCCAAATGGACGCGGAAACGCAGGGAGTCCACGGTTTCGATCGAGCAGTTCACCGGGGCAGAGAGCTCGAAAACAAGCCGATCAAAATCCTTATGGGCACCGTAGCGAACGCTGTAAAGTGAAGTCGCTCCGACCTGCCCGGCCGTGCATACCGAGATTGCCAGAAGTGTCAAGCCTCTGAGATGAAATCGCGTCATTCGCGAACTCCTTGTGCTTGCCCGGTTCGTTCAAATGACGATGTCAAGTGCATCGTGTTCTGATTTGTGAATGGGTGGTTCATGGATGGGTTTCGGGGTGGCATTCTCGTGGACCGACGAAAGCTCGACCGAATCCTGCGGAGGTATTTCGTTCTCTTTCCGCCTCTTCTTCTCTTCATTCTCTTCTTTGTCTCGGACAGCCTCTTTCATGCTCATGGCGAAGTCTCGTGATTCCGCCTCACTGCGGCGTTTCAGACGTGCGATCCGATCAGCATATTCGGGTGGATTGATGCGCTCCTGGTTGTCCAAAGGTCGGACCATCGGAAACCTCCCGCCAAAGGCCCTATTCATGCATCTGGTGGTGCAAGCGCGCGCGCAGGTCAAGAATCGCTCGGGTGTGAATCTGCGACACGCGCGATTCCGTCAATCCCATAATCTCGCCAATTTCCCTCATCGTCAATTCTTCGTAGTAATAGAGAGCCACCACCAACTTCTCTTGTTCAGGCAGCTCTTTGAGAAATTCCACCATGCATTCTCGAATCTCAGCTTCTTCGACTTGCTCATCCGCCGTTTTTTCTTGCTCATCCGCTGTGACATCCGCCAGACTGGCCTTGTCGCCCCGGGAATTCCAAAAAGTATCATCCAGAGACAGGAGCGTGGTGATATTGACTTCTTCGAGGAGTTTGTAGTATTCCTCGACCGAGAGATTCATTTCATGCGCCGCCTCTTCATCATTGGGTATTCGTCCCAGGCGGTATGAGAGCCCTTCGAAGGTCTTTTCGACTTGCCGCGCCTTCTGGCGAACGGACCGCGGAACCCAATCCAGCTCCCGCAAGCCGTCAACCATCGCTCCTCGAATGCGATTCGAAGCATACGTCTCGAACTTCGTTCCCATGTCTGGATTGTAGTTTTCGACCGATGAGAGCAAACCAAGAACTCCTGAACTGATCAAATCCTGAAGACGCACACATCGAGGCAACGACCCAAGAAGATGGCCGGCAATGCGCTTGACCAGGGGTAAGTAGCTGAGAAGCAGGCTCTCTCGCAGAGCGGGATCCCGTGTCTGTGCGTAAGCTTCCCAACCGGCAGCCGTTGTTGTTGTGGCTTTCATTGCGTATCTACTTCGTTAGAGTGTCGCCTGAACTGCTCGGACTCTGTTCCTTTGGGAGATTCGCCGATTGAATCACCTCGGCTGTTGCCTTGGCCGAAAGAAATTGCAGCAAGACCTCGAAGAGAGCGAAGAGAATGTAGAGGGAAGCCGATATCTGGTGATTTCCCGATCGTATTGATTTCGGCATCCAGCCTCATTCTGATAGACAATGACCTCTCAGGTTAAGTTGTAGAGTTCGCGGAATCTCCGCCCTGCTTTGAATTCACTGTGCAGATAGCGACAAAGGGCGTAGGTTGTGTTTGACACCGTCTGTTGCCTCCCACAGTGAGCGCAGATGACAATCGGCGCCGGCCTGCGTTCCCCTGATGCAGCCCGTGGATACCATCGCTGTGAGCCGCAAGTGCAGCGCAGCATCCCGATTGCCGGAGCCTTCATATCGTTTTTCTTTACTTTCGAGCCCATATCACCCACAACAACCTCGCAGAATTTCTGACTTATCCGTCTAACAGCAAGGACAATTATCGTGCCGATATTGGCAGACTTGAATTTTCGCCGTCACGTTCCTTACTAAGTGTCTGCAATATCTATCTGCGCAAGATTGCTCATAGTCCCTGGCTTACCGCTTAGGTTGGTAGAAATTTCCTATGCAAATCGGTTCACTTTTCTGCGCATAGTCCTGGAATTTGCAATAGGCTATTTTACAGCGTACGGGTTCGGCTTCATTTTGGGGACAAAAAAAATCGCCAGACTCTTCAGCCTGGCGATTCTTCACCGCGCGCGGTAGCGGTGCGGAAGCAAGCGCTCGATGCTAACAGGCTACACTTTCAGCTCGATACTCTCGGAGTTTGTTTCGCAAGGTGCGGATGGAAATGCCGAGCATTTCCGCGGTCTTCGTGCGGTTATTGCTGTTCTCCTGCAAGGCGCGGAAGATGGCGGCGCGTTCAATTTCCCACAAAGTGACCGGCGTCTTGCTCTCCGAAGGGAACGAGAGCACGGGGGAAGCCTCCACCTCATCCATAAATAAGTGCTTGAGGCCGATTCGGCCTTCGGGACACATAACCACCGCGCGTGCAATCGTGTTTTCAAGTTCACGCACATTTCCGGGCCAGTCGTAGTGGATCAGAGCTCCGAGGGCCTCCTCTGCGATAGACTCAATGGGACGATTGTACTCTTTCGTGTAAATTTGAAGGAAGTGGTTGGCCAGAAGGGGAATGTCTTCTTTGCGTTCGCACAGGGGCGGCAACAAGATCGGGCAGACATTCAGACGATAATAGAGATCCTCGCGGAACTTCTCTTGCCGCACCATCGTTTTCAAATCGCGGTTTGTCGTCGCAACGACCCGAGCGTTTGTTTTGATGGTCTCGCGCCCTCCCAGGCGCTCAAATTCTCGCTCCTGCAAAACCCGCAAGAGCTTGGCCTGCATGTTCGGGCTCATTTCGCTTACTTCGTCAAGCAGCAGGGTTCCGTCATGGGCGAGCGAGAAGCGACCTTCGACCATCTTGATGGCCCCTGTGAACGCCCCTTTTTCGTGGCCAAAAAGCTCGCTCTCCATCAAAGTATCCGGCAGAGCAGCGCAATTAATCTTGATAAAGGGCCCCGAGCGATTGGGACTGTTTTCATGAATCGCGCGCGCAACCAGCTCTTTCCCCGTTCCGCTCTCCCCTTGGATGAGCACACTCGCTTTCGACGAGCTGACCATGTCAAGGGTCTCATAGAGTTCGATCATCTTGGGACTTGTCCCGACGATATTCTCAAATCGAAATCGCGTCCCCAGTTGCTCTTTCAGATTCGCGTTCTCCTGGACAAGGTCACGGTACTCAAACGCCTTTTCGACGCGTAACATCAGCTCGTCGGGCGCAAAAGGTTTCTGAACATAATCGAAGGCCCCGTCACGGATGGCGGTCACGGCGTCCTCAATCGTTCCGTAGGCGGTAATCATGATGACTTTCGTATGGGCGTAGCTCTGTTTGATATTCTTGAGCAGAGTCAGCCCGTTCATCTTCGGCATTTTCACATCCGTGATGACGAGATCATATGCCTGTTGGGTCAAGGCTTCCAAAGCTGTCGGCCCGTCACGCACAGACTCTACCTCCAAATGCCTTCGTCTCAGAGCCTCGCAGATAAACTCTCTCATGTGAATTTCATCATCAACAACTAGAATGCGACCTTTTTGCATGGAACATCCTCGCGTTCAGATTTCTTTTCTTAAAGAGACCCTTTCAACCCCATTGCAAAAAATCCTAAACCAGTGATCTCTCAGACTTCGGCTGTGTGCGACAATTCTCGAAGAGAACGCCCGTCAATGTGCGGAAAATTCGCAGAGCTATGCTTAGTAGCGACGCTACACTCAATATACCTGAAACCCTTGTCTGGAGCGGGTTTGCGGGCTTTCTGCGAGCGAAAAGCGGCACCAATATAACCAATCTTTTTGGCTTTGTCAAGAACTTTTTTGCCGAGGGAAAGATTTGCATCGGGACCAAGTGCAGCTTGATTTCCTTGCCTTTTTTTGATAAGTTTTACATAGAAGAATCTTCGTGAAATCCATGGAATCCCCATACATCCACATACGCGGCGCACGCGAACACAACCTGAAAAACATTGATGTTCTCTTGCCTCGCAACCAGCTGATTGTGATTACCGGCCTCTCCGGCTCGGGGAAATCCAGCCTCGCTTTCGATACGCTCTATGCTGAGGGACAGAGGCGCTATGTAGAATCGCTCTCGGCTTATGCGCGTCAATTCCTTGGACTTATGGAAAAACCCGATGTGGATGCTATTGAAGGCCTCTCGCCAGCGATTTCCATTGAACAGAAAGCGGGAGTACGCAATCCGCGTTCTACTGTCGCTACGGTCACCGAAATTTACGACTATCTGCGCCTCCTCTTTGCGCGAATCGGACATCCCCATTGTCCACGCTGTGGGCGACCGATTCGTCGTCAAGGCGCTGAAGAAATTGTAGATGCGATTCTTGAACACCCGAAAGGTGCCAAACTCCAGCTTCTCTCGCCTCTTGTCCGAGGGCGCAAAGGAACTTATCAAGACCTGTTTAGTCAAATTCAGAAAGACGGTTTCGTTCGTGTGCGTTTGGATGGCGTGATTCGCTCTCTGGATGAAAAAATGGACCTCGACAAAAACAAAAAACACAACATTGATGTCGTCGTGGATCGCATTGTCCTGAAGGAAGGAATCCGCTCTCGATTGACCGAATCGGTCGAGACAGCTCTGCGGCTCTCCAGTGGACTCCTCACGGTCGTTGAAGAAGACAAAGAGGAAACCACCTATAGTGAGAAATACGCCTGCACCGATTGCGGGATCTCTCTGTCCGAAATCGCGCCCCGCCTCTTCTCTTTCAACAGTCCCTTTGGAGCCTGCCCGACTTGCACGGGACTGGGTTTCAAAATGGAGGTGGACCCGCATCGCCTCGTCCCCAATCCTAATTTGTCCCTCGAAGAGGGAGCCATCGCCAGTATGAGCGGATTGTACGAGGGATGGCTCTATCAACAACTGGAACAAGTCGCCAAGCATTTCGGCTTTCGCGTAGATGTTCCCTTTCGAAGACTGAAGGTCGAGCATCAACGAACGATTCTTTATGGTTCAGGCCGTGAGACGATTCATTTCCGTTATGAATCCGTGGCCGGCGATACGCGCTATGAACATTCCGGGCATTGGGAGGGAGTCATTCCCAATCTTCAGCGGCGCTATCGCCAGACCAATTCGGACGGAGTGCGCGAATGGATCGAAAGCTACATGGGAAACATTCCATGTCCCGATTGTCAAGGCAAACGACTGCGCCCCGAGGCTTTGGCGGTCAAAATTACAGGACGCAATATTGCGGAAGTGACCGGTCTTTCCATCAAAGAGACCGAGAAATTCTTCCAAGACCTTTCGCTCTCGTCTCGCGAGCAAACCATTGCCAAACAGGTCCTAAAGGAGATTCGCGAGCGACTCCACTTCCTGATGAATGTCGGCCTGGACTATTTGACTCTTGACCGAAGTGCAGGCAGTCTGGCCGGTGGAGAAGCGCAGCGGATCCGACTCGCGACTCAAATCGGTTCGCAGCTCACCGGCGTTCTCTACATTCTCGACGAACCTTCGATTGGTTTGCACCAGCGCGACAATCGCCGTCTTATCCGCACGCTGACCGCGCTTCGTGACATTGGCAATACGGTCGTTGTGGTGGAACATGATCGCGAGATGATTGAGTCCGCGGATTATGTGGTGGACTTGGGTCCCGGTGCGGGCATCGAAGGAGGGCATCTGGTCATTGCCGGTGCTCCTCCAGAAGTCGCGGCTTGCCCGCAATCCGTGACGGGCAAATTTCTCTCAGGCAAGGAGTCCATCTCGATTCCAAGAGTGCGGCGTCGAGGTAATGGAAAACTCCTGCAGCTCACGGGAGCCAAAGGCAATAATCTGCACAATGTCACTCTGGAAATTCCTCTCGGGACACTGACGGTCGTTACAGGCGTTTCCGGTTCCGGCAAGTCCACCCTAATCAACGAAACACTCTACCGCGCTCTGGCACGGCATTTCTACGATTCGGCAGATACGCCGCTTGCCTATAACGCATTGACTGGAGTGCAGGCGATTGACAAGGTCGTGAGTGTTGATCAATCCCCGATCGGACGCACCCCGCGCTCGAATCCCGCGACCTACACGGGGCTTTTCAGTCCGATTCGAGACCTCTTCGCGCAGCTTCCCGAAGCGAAAATCCGCGGCTATATGCCGGGTCGCTTCAGTTTCAATGTCAAGGGAGGTCGCTGCGAGCATTGCCAAGGCGGTGGCATTATCAAAATCGAGATGCACTTTCTTCCCGATGTCTATATCCCTTGCGAAGTCTGCAAAGGGAAGCGGTATAATCGTGAGACGCTCGAAGTGCGCTTTCGGGGCCGTTCCATTGCCGATGTCTTGGACATGACCGTGACGGAAGCGTTGGAATTCTTCAAGAATATCCCGACGATTCATCGGAAGTTGCAGACACTCTATGATGTCGGGCTGGGTTATATTCATCTGGGGCAACAAGCGACCACGCTCTCAGGTGGTGAGGCGCAGCGCGTCAAACTTGCCGCTGAATTGGGCCGCGTGGCGACAGGACAAACGGTCTACATACTTGACGAGCCCACGACCGGCCTCCATTTCGCCGACATTCGCATGCTCCTCAAGGTGCTTTCAGCTCTCGTGGATAGAGGGAACACAGTCGTCGTGATTGAGCATAACCTCGATGTGATTAAATGCGCCGACTGGATCATAGACCTTGGCCCTGAGGGGGGAGACGAAGGTGGCCGAATCATCGCTGTGGGGCCTCCGGAAGGAATCACGAAAGTCCCTCTGAGCTATACCGGAAAATACTTGAAAAAAGTTCTCTTGCCCGAGAGAGCAAATCATTCCAACAATGAAGGAGACCCGTGGGAAACAAGAAAGGGACGCCCCGTACCGGCGTCAGCCTCAAGGAAAGCCTCATGAGATTCTTCTGCGCTATCATCCTTTGTGCCGGGGTCGTGGCGCACGCATTCGCGTTTGATGCAGACCGTGTCCTGCGCTCAATTGAGACTCTCGCTTCTGACCGATTTGAAGGAAGACGAAGTGGTTTGGCCGGAGGCACTCTGACCGAGCAATTTCTCGCTTCGGAATTGACCGCGGCGGGAATTCTTCCTGCCGGATGGGACAGCACCTACTTTCAAGAAGTGCCCATGCTCGTTACGCGTGAAGACGCCGCCGAGCTCACGCTCATGGAGTCTCCCTTCGGCAAAATCAGTTTCACCTACGGGGATGACTTCACTCTCATCACGCATTCCGGCAGCGGCGCTTTCATCGTTCCTGTGGCAATTGTCGGATATGGAATTGACCGCCCGGACAAAGACCGCAACGATTACGGCTCCTTGGATGTACGCGGCCGCGCGATTGTGATTGTGCGTAAACAACCCCCCAATGCGGTGTGGGATTTCACTCTCGATTATCCTCGCGACCATCTGGTGCGCTGGGCGCTCGAACGAGGGGCGACGGCGATTTTCTTCTATCAAGAAAGCCTTCCCATTCAAGGAGGCGCCGTTCCCGAGCAAATCTACAGTCCCCAAGTGCCCATGTTCTACATCGGCGACCGCGTCATGCGACTCCTCCTTCGAGACACCGGCCACACCTTGAATTCCTATTTGACCGCACTCGAAAAGGGCTCCAATCCCCTCGATACGCACAAGCGTCTGTGGATTTCTACTCGTGTCTCGAAAACCGCCACGAATTCGGCCCGCAATGTTTTAGGATTCATCTATGGCACGGATGAGAAACTTCGCGGCGAAATCGTTGCGATTGGTGCCCACTGGGACCATCTCGGACCCAACGGCCAAGGACTTATCTACAATGGCGCCGACGATAATGCGTCAGGCTCCGCTGTCGCTCTGGAACTCGCGCGCTCCATCGCTCAAGAAGCTGTCGCACCCAAGCGGAGTCTCCTCATTCTCTTTTTTACCGGCGAAGAGGATGGCCTCTTGGGTTCTCGCTATTTCACGGCGCATCCCACCGTGCCCTTGGGGCAGATTGTCGCGATGCTGAACTTCGACATGGTCGGTCAAGGAGATGGAAAAGTCGGCGTTGCCGGAGGCGAACTGCTCGGCCCGGCGTGGGACAACTACCGAAGTCGCCTTACCGCGAGTGATAACGATTCTCTGAATATCTATCGCACTTCAACAACTTGGTACGGCGATTATGGCCCCTTTCATCGTGCAGGGATTCCGTCGGTGAGCTTCTGGAGTTCGGGCGAACATCCTTATTATCATCAATACGAAGACGATGCCATTCATATCCGCCGCGAGTCCATCGAAAATGTCGGGAAGCGCGCGCAAGACTTCCTGCTCTACCTGCTGAATGATTATCCCTATTCGCTGGGCCGCCCCGATTCAGTGCGGCTTCTCCTTCGCCAAAGTACTTCGATTGACTGGGAAGGTCTGGAACTATTTGATGCGCTGGCTCATCCCGGATTTCTCTCATCGCCGGGAATTCACCTCATTTGGCTGCCTCGCGAGCGCGCCGTGCCGACTTGGAATCTCATTGAAGCGATGTCTCGCCTTCAACGACTTTGCGATGACAAGAAAATCTACTGCGGCAAACTTCCGGGCGCCCTGCAAGCCTATCGGAAGCAGCAGCCCGCTGTGGTCATCGGCTCCTACGCTCAGACTCTCGTCGGTCGCCCTCAGGATGAAATCAGCGCCTTGATGCGACAAGGAGTAGGTACGCTCGATTTGGGAGTGACGAAACAGCAAAAAAGTGGTTTGGACGCCGCCGCGGTCTCCATTGCAAAAAAGGCCGAGGTCTATGCAATGATACCGATTGACTACGGCACACCCCGGCATGTTCAAAAGTGGGAGAATCACGCGATTGTTCGCGCTTCCCTCGATGAGTTCTCTTCCTTGCCGCAGGTGGTTCGTGATTCGTTGGCAAGGAGCTCGGCCATTCTGATTCTCAATCCCGGGGACACTCTCGCGGAGCGCGATATTGACGCAATCCGTCCCTTTGTGGAGCGCACTCTCTGTCTGAATTTGGGACCGCTTCTGCAGACGGGTCGCGAAGAAGAGGCCGCGCGGGCAATCTCCCGCCTCTATGAAGCCGGATTATCCCGCGACGAAATCATATTGCTTATCACCGAGAACCTGCGACGCCTTGTTCATTAGGAAGGAGATTGGCTCCGAAATTTCGAGCAGAAGACATGACTTCCGAAATCTATGAGAGACTGCGCCGCGTTGACCCCGATTATTACACCTTTGAGCGCGTCAATGATATGGTGCCTCTGCTTGACAAAGTGCGGCGCTTGAAACGCGAGCGTCATGCCGTCTTGTTGGCGCACAATTACCAACGCGCCGAAATCTTTGAAGTCGCCGATGAAACGGGCGATTCGCTCGGACTCGCTCTCAAAGCTGCCGAAGTCAAAGAAGCGAAGGTGATTGTCTTTTGCGGCGTTCATTTCATGGCCGAAACCGCCAAGATTGTCAATCCAACCAAAACGGTTTTGCTGCCCGATCCCTCCGCGGGTTGTTCCCTCGCCGACAGCGCTCCGGCCGATGCCGTACGAGACCGTATCGAAGAACTGAAACAAGCCTTTCCTGATCTGGCCGTTGTCACCTATGTAAATACCACGGCGGATGTGAAAGCGCTGAGCGATATCTGCTGCACATCCGGCAATGCCGTCAGTGTTGTCCGTTCATTGCCCGCTCGGAACATCCTCTTCATTCCGGACCGAAATCTCGCTCGCCATGTTGCGAACAATGTTCCCGACAAGAACATCATCGCTTGGGACGGCGCTTGTTACATTCACGAACAAATCACGCCTGAAGCGGTGCTGCAAGTTCGGTCGGCGATTCCGGGATTGAAGATATTGGCGCATCCCGAGTGCCGCGATGATGTTCTTGCGATCGCGGATGCGACGCTCTCGACCTCTGGCATGATAGACTACGCTCGCCGAAGCGACGCCACGAAATTTCTCGCGGTCACCGAGTGTGGACTCTCCGACCTTCTCAGCATCGAAGTCCCCGATAAGCAATTCTATCGCGCCTGCAAAATCTGTCCGTTCATGAAAAGCATCACGCTGGAAAATGTCGTCGAATCGCTCGAGAAGTTGCAGTTCGAAATCACGATTCCGGAAGAGACCCGCCGCCAAGCCGAGCGCGCCATTCACCGCATGTTTGAAGTGACCAGCCGCGATGCTATTCCTTTGCCTCCCAATGTGCCGGTTGAGTAGAATGATTCAGACTGCCGTCATTCTCCTGCCTCTCTGTTGGCTCACTCTTCTCATCGCTGCGCCGCGAAGCGAAACCATTTCCTCTCGCTTTGAGCCTCCATCGGGTTTTGAGCGTGTTGCGATTCAAGACAAAAGCTTTGCCGCGATGCTGTGTGAGCTCGCGCTCAAGCCTGAAGGCACAAATGTCATGAGCCGCGAAGGAAAAGAAATTCTCTGCGATGATGACATCATGGCCGTCATTGAGGAACCGCCGTTGCCTGTCACCGAGAGCAAGGGCGCGGCGTGTGTTCTTAAGTTGTGGGGATTATATCGCTGGTCGAAGGGACGCACAAGTGAGATTAGTTTCGGCCTGGACAATGGCCAGCGTGCCTCATGGAAAGACTGGCGCGATGGCCTCAGGCCGCGCGTCCATCAGGGCCGGATGCTGTTCGTGCAAGTCGGTGTACCCGATGGCTCGCAAGCGAATTACCTGCGCTACCTGACTTTCGTTGCGGAGAATGCGGGGCCGCTCAGCTTGAAGCGGGACCTTGAAGTAGTCGTGCCGGACAATCTTGCTCCGGGAGATGTCATTGTATCATCAGAGGGCGATGAAGGGCGTGCCGCTCTTGTGCTCGATGTCTGTCGCAATGCGCAAAGTGGCGAAAGACTTCTCCTGCTCGGCATGGGCGGAGAAAATGGCTCCGATATTTACATTCCGCGACCCTACGATCCCGTGCAAGGTGAAGGTGTCTGGTTCACCCTTGACGGCGCCTGCTACGCCGTCGGCCTCGGCCAACCGACTGCCCTCCGCCGCTTCCCCCCGAATCCGTAGTCCCATTGTATGGCACACCCGTAGGGGCATGGCGTGCCGTGCCCGTCATGCATTTCTCGCCGAGACAGGTTTTCACCTGTCCGGGATCCTTTCGCCGAGGCGTGTCTCCAGACCACAGCTGTCTTGATGTTTTTCATTAGTTTTGAGGTACTTAGAAATCGAGT
>DYHQ01000051.1 GCA_020724065.1 Candidatus Puniceispirillum sp.
AGGTGCAGGCACTTGTGCCTGCGAAATATCAGTTATACCAGAACTACCCGAATCCCTTCAACCCAATTAGCGCCATTCAGTTTGACCTTCCTGAGAATGCTCATGTTCAACTCAAAGTCTTCAATACACTGGGGCAACTGGTGGCGACGCTGGTGGATGAGACGCGGCCAGCAGGCGCCCATCGAATTCTATGGGACAGCAAGAGTGCTTCGGGTGTATGCGTGGCTTCGGGGATTTATATCTATCAGCTTAAGGCGGGGAATTTCGTGGATGCGAAGAAGATGGTGCTCATCAGGTAACTTGGACGATATGCATCAATTGTGTTCAATCTAAAATCTAAATTACGGGTGGGGCTGGATATCGGGTCGCACTCAATTAAAATCGTGGCGCTGGAACGCGGGACGCATCACAGTTACCGGCTCGTTCATGCCCGCTGTCGAGAAATCTATATCGGCGCCGAGGCCTATGACCCTGAAGGCCCCAAGAAGGCGACGGTCGTGCCGCTGCTTATCGAGATGTTCTACGAAATGGGTCTGGTGCCGAAACGCATCCGGCATTTGGGCAGCGCCGTCGGCGGATTGAACATTGCCGCCAAAGAGATTCGCTCGCTGCAGCTTTCCGAAGACGAAATGGCTTCGGCGATGCTCCTTGAAGCGCGCAAACATCTGCCCCTCGACGGCACGGAAAGCATCGTGGATCACCAGATTCTTGGCGACGACCCGAAAGAACCTGACAAAGTGCGTGTTCTCCTGGCGGCGACCACGAAGCGCACCTTCGAGACGCACCTGGATATCTTGCGCGAAATCGAACTGGCGCCCGGCGTCGTGGATATTGAACCCTTGGCGGTGCTCAATTCCTATGTCAGCTCGATGGATTTGCCCGACGAAGGCGTTCTTGTGTTCTTGAATGTTGGTTGCCGCAAGACGACTCTCTCGGTTCTGGGGCGGAAAGACCTTTTCTTCACTCGCGACTTGCCCATCGGCGGCTATCACTTCACGCAGGACATTATGCGCGACCTCTCGATGGAGTATCGAGACGCGGAGAATTTGAAGACTTCGCGCGGGTTGCGACCCGATGTCAAACGCGCCGATGAATCGGCGGCGGCGTTCACGGTCACTGAGAAATCGGCTTTGGAGAAGCTGGGCGAGGAAGTGAGCCGTTCGCTGCGCTACTATGTCAAGGAAACCGGTCAAGGCTTGTTTGTTAAGTTTGTCCTCACCGGCGGGACAGCGGGGTCGAAGGATTTGCAGACTTTTCTTTCCGAGAAGTTCAATTTGTCCGTCGAGGCGTACAATCCTTTGGCGCAGTTCGACGGCGGCACCACTCACGACAACAATCCGTGGCAATTCGCCGCGGCAGCGGGATTGGCGCTCAGAGCGCAGGCAGTGTAAAGGATTGATGTTGATCAACAGAGTCGGCTGCTCGTGCCGCTGCGAAAAGGTATGGTCGTTGAATCGTTGTAGCGCCCAGCTTGCTGGGCCAAGAAATCGGTTGGGATAATACAGCGTTATAGACCAGGAAGCTGGGCGCTACGAGCTCAAGGGGTGCCAATGTAGGGACACGGCGTGCCGTGTCCGCTGGATTATGATTATGGAGCATTTGTGATTAAGCAATTCACAATCAATTTGAATAAGGGCGAAGGGGAGGCGGCAGTACGCGGTCGAAAGCGGGAGCGGCGCGCGATGGTGCTGCTGGCCGGATTTGCGTTGCTCTTTTTGATACTGAGTAGCCTGACTTGGGCGCAACACCGACAAATGCGCGAGGTCGTCACATCGAAGCAAAGCAAACTCACTCTCATTCGCCACCAGATTGACTCGCTCCAGCGCGAAGGCACGAATGTATCCAAGAACGATGTAAAAGCGCTGGCCAAACTCGAAAAGGAGCGCTTTCTCTGGGCCCATCGCTTGGAAGCTCTGGCGCAAGTCCTGCCCGAAGGAATGGCCATCACGGGTCTCAAGTTCGAGCACGGCCAGCTCACGCTCAAAGTCATCTCACAAATCAAACCCGATGAGAAAGAATTCGAGCGGGCCTCGCGTCTCATGGACATTCTGAAAACGACGCCGGAATTCCTGCGGGATTTCAAAGAAATTCGCTTTACTCAGTCCAATCGTCACACGATAGAAGGCCAAGAAGTGCTGGACATTCTGGTGACCTGCACCGTTCAGCAACATGAAGTGAAACCGAAGCAGGCTCCGCGTTCTGTGGAGCGACTGCCGATTCGTGGATGAGCTTCTTATTGCTGCAAATAGACCTGTCCAAATTAGGTCGACGTTTTGTCATTTCGCCGCATCCCAAAGATCAACTTTGATGAAAATCCAACTATCTCCCTTTGTTCACTCGTACCCTGCACCGGCGGTCCTTATCGGGTGCGGTTCGCTCAGCCAGCCCAATATTATCGCCTGCTCATGGTTTGGAACCGTCTGTTCCGAACCCCCGATGGTGAGCGTGTCTGTCCGCGAATCGCGTTTTAGCTATCACTTAATTCACGAAAACCGGGAATTTACCGCCAATGTGCCTCGCGTGGCTGATTTGAATATCGTGAAATATTGCGGCACGAAATCAGGCCGTGAGGTCAACAAATTCAAAGAGCTGGGTCTGGTTCCCTTGCCATGCCCGCCTTTGAAAAGTGCTCCGATGATTGCCGAGTGCTTTTTGGCGCTCGCCTGCCAAGTCCGGCACGAGCTGCACCTGGGTTCGCATCATATCTTTATTGCGGATGTCGTGAGCGTTCATTGCGATGAGACGGTCCGCCGCTCATCGAAATCTCCCGACCCGCACCCGACGGAGCAGATCGTGTATCTCGATGGAAAATTTTGGACTCTGAAGCCAATCGAATAGTCGTTAGATGAGCCTATTTCAGAATAGCTTATCGAGAATGAGCGGATTTCATTGACCTTGCCTATGGAAACAAAATCCTGCCCATCCAGTTTGACACTTGAGCAACGGTCGAGACCGAGCGCCCTTGCCCTGGATAGTAGAACAAAGGCGCGTACTGCCTTGTGAAACGCGACAACTGCCCTATCCTGAGGACTCCCATGGTTCGAAGCGACTTACCTTTTGGCAGCGAGTTTTCGCCCCAACAAATAGACCTGATTACCGTTCTTGACATCGCCCAAAAACATGACGGCGACTGGAGGGCTTTAGAGGCGAATGTTTATCAGCGGTACTTCAAGGACTATAAGACCTCTGAATACAATCGCCGGAAGCTGGCCAACAACTGTAAATTAGCTCTTATCGCCTACGGTCTCCTGACCCGTGAGGGTTTGGTCACAGAATTAGGGAAAGAACTCCTTGGCATGAAGGCTCGACCCGAAAAGCTCTACGCCCGATTTGCGCAACATATCCTGATCAACTTAAAGGGTTTGATAGTGATTCAGACAACGAAGGATATGCAGGCCCGAGGTGAGCGCTTCGACCTGCAGCGACTGCGGGAGTGGCTCGGAGAACGGGGTGTTCATGTGCCCCGCGGCGGGAAACAAATGAGCACCATGCGGCTCTGGCTGGAGAAGGCGGGCGTAGTGACCACCCCAGACTGGCAGGTGGACGATGTGCGCCTTAATGAGGTGCTGGGCACCAATTTATGGGTTGTCGATGAGGTTTCTGTTCTGAGCGTCGAGCAGCGCGCTTTTCTCAAGACCCTTGCGAACATGGGGGGATCCGATACGTACCCGTCGAACGACGTGGAGCGTTTGGCCTCCGCAACATACGGAATCAGATACGACGAGAAGAATTTACCTAAGACCGTCCTCTACCCCTTGCAGGAGCGCGGCTATATTGAGCTGAAACGCGGCACGAAGGAGGAAGGTCGAGGAGCGAAGCCGTTCCGTATCACCCTTACGGGGAAGCTCAGGAAGGAGCTCATTGTCCCGCTCATTTCTGGCATAGAGAGCCAGGCCCGCCCGGAACTCCGGCCATTGTTGCGGAAGAGCCTCCACGAGATTCTGAAGAGTTTAAGCGCTCCAGATCGGCACGTGAAAGGTTTGGCGCTGGAAGCACTGGCTTTCTATCTGATGCGCCTAATCGACTTGCGCTACGTCGCAACGCGCCTACGTGGAGACGCGACCGGTGGGGCAGAAGTTGACGTGATTTTTGAGGGTGAGCGCCTCATCTTTTCAAGGTGGCAGATTCAATGCAAGAACACAAAGGCGGTGTCGCTCGACGATGTGGCCAAAGAAGTTGGACTAACGTTCCAACTGAAGTCAACCGTTGTCATGGTCGTCTCGACCGGCGTGGTTAGTGCCGACGCGCGGCGCTATGCACAAGATGTAATGCGCACAACCAACTTGAATGTCGTCCTTATCGATTCGGCTGACCTGGCCAAGATCGCTAAGAGCCCAATTTACATCATAGACGCCCTTACGCGTGAAGCAAAAAGAGCTATGGAAATCAAAAAGCTTGAACTATGAGCTACCGTCTTAGTGCCCACGAGCCGTATTATCAGACCCCCCGGGGCGCCGCTTATTTGGGCGATTCACGGATTGTTCTCTCCGATGATAAGCTGGTGGGCCAAGTGGACCTGATGGTCACTTCACCTCCCTTTGCCCTCCGGCGAAAAAAAGATTATGGCAACGTCGAAGCCGCCGAGTATGTCGCCTGGTTCCTGGGATTTGCCCGTGTATTCCACAGGATTCTCAAGCCCAGTGGCAGCCTTGTGATCGACATCGGTGGTAGCTGGAATTTGGGTATGCCTACACGGAGCTTGTATCAGTATGAACTGCTAATTGAACTTTGCCGAATACCGGGCTACAAGTTCCACTTAGCCCAGGAGTTCTTCTGGTACAATCCCTCAAAGCTGCCGTCTCCAGCCGAATGGGTCACCGTTCGGCGGGAAAGGGTCAAAGATGCTGTGGACTGTGTGTGGTGGCTATCTAAGAACCCGCATCCCAAGGCGACTAACCGCAACGTCCTTCGGCCGTACAGTGAAAGCATGGAAACGCTGTTGGCGAACGGCTACAAAGCGAAGCTACGACCGAGCGGCCACCAGATATCCGCGAAGTTTAGTAAGCGCAATGAGGGTGCAATTCCCCCAAATCTCCTCCAAATCGCCAATACCGAGAGCAACAGTTGGTACCTGCGTGCCTGTCGCGATACTGGATTGAAGCCTCACCCTGCTCGTTTCCCTGCAGGACTCCCGGAGTTCTTTATCAAGATGCTCACGGACGAGGGCGACCTCGTTGTAGATCCCTTCGCGGGGTCCAATGTGACCGGTGAGGTGTGCGAGCGTCTTAACCGGCAATGGATAGCCGTGGACTCGGTACAGGAATACCTCGATGGCTCACGGTTCCGGTTCCGTGAACAGATTATCGGTAACTGGCTGGTTCGTGAGATCAAAGCTCGCACAAAGAAAGCGCGCTCGGTCGTTGCCAAACGACGAAAGATCAAGAAAGGCTAACCATCATCGCTTTCCGTTTAACCAGTCGCGGCTTTTTGGATCGCAGTACACTCAGCATGGGCGGCGTGCCGCGCTTCCCTATTCAGCCCGGTGACCCATACCGATTTTGAGATATGCTCATGAAGAAAGTCCTGATTGCATTACTGATTTTGCTTGTGTTTGGCGGAGGCCATTATCTCTATCAGCGGCTGGTCTATGCCGAGCTGCCCCGACGCGTCCGCCAACTGGACAAAGCAATCAGTGTTGAAAACGAGAAGCTGATTGCCGCGCAGATTATCGCCAGCGAACTTCAGCAAGTGACCCGCCTTATCGAAGGAAACTTAGCGTTGTCTTTGAAAGACAGCTTGGCCGAAGATGCGTCCATGCCCTTCATGAATTATGTCACAGACCTCCTGCGACAGATGAATGTGCGTCTGGTGAAGATTGAACCCGGCCAACGCGTCAACATGGCGGACTATATCAAAACGCCCTATTCCCTTGAAGTCGAGACTTCCTATGCCAATATGGTGAATTTTCTGAACCGCCTTGAGAAATCCGAGCGGCTGGTGACAGTGGAAGAGTTTGAGCTTTCGAACTCGGTCAAGCGCACCGAGGAGAGTATGAGGCGAGGCGGATTTGATCAACGCCCGATGAGCATCACCATTTCTACCTTAACCCTGTTGAAACACCGATAAGGGCTGACGACCGATGCGCGAACGAATCAATGTCTTGTGGGAAATTCTCTTAGTGGTTTTGGTGGCGGCCGCTCTTTGGATTGCATTCTCCAATTTTCGCTTTTCGCGGCGCATTGACCGCTACCACGAGCAAGAGCAGGAAGTGGGGATTGGCACAGACGAGGAACTCGCGCAGACCGTCGCCACCCTCGAGACAGAATTGAAAGAACGCTTAGCGTACGATACGCAAGTCGAAAGCGACCCGCTGGACTTGACGAAGGTCATTCAATCCAAGAGATTCCTGGCACGTCTTGGGCTGCGAGAAACCGTTGAACAGCTTGGACGCATGCGCCTGTCCTGCACGATTGTTGGGACGGATGGCTCGGCGGTCATTAAGTTCATGGGGCGAAGTCATATCGTGCGCGTCGGAGATACTTTCAACGGATACCTCGTCGAGGCCATCGAATCCGAACGCGTCGTGCTTTCGAAGGGGGGAGCGCGCCTTATCTTGATCAACGAGGGCGCACCCAAGGATGAGCTGAACGAAACAGGCAAAGAAGGCAATTTTTAGCGCCTAACAACGGTTTTCTCACATCCGCGCATATCCAAATAAGGAGAGTCTATGCCCAAGAGGTTGCGATGGCAAGCAATTGGGGTTTGGCTGAGCAGTCTTATTCTCTTGAGCAGTATGTCTGCCAAGGCACAGATTGAACCGGCTTTGCCTACGGGAGGGTTAAAGGAGACCGATGAAGCTCTCCAGAGAAAGATCACGCTTGACGCCGATGATGCGTTTCTCCCTTCGGTGCTTTCCATCCTCGCTGAAAAGAGCGGCTACAATATTGTCACGGGCCCAGGCGTCAACAAAGAAGAGCGCGTTTCCATCCACTTGAAGGATACGCCAATTGAGCAGGCGATGAATCTGGTCGTGCGTGCGGCAGGGCTCTCCTACGAGTTGGTTGGGCACTCGTTTCTCATTGCGCCTGCCGACAAGCTCAAAGCCCAGGTGGGCCTCTCCTCCTATGTCATCGAGCTCCAGTACACCGATGCGGCCACGCTGAAGGAAATGCTCGGCGAGTTCAACGCACGCATCACGGTGGATGTCTCGGGCAACAAACTCCTCATCATCACAAGTCCGAAGACGATCTCGGACATCCTGAAAGTAGTGGAAGAGGTGGACAAGCCGGCGCTCCAGATTGTCTTGGAAACGCGCATTGTTGAAGTGTCCGTCGAGGATGAACAAAAGCTGGGAATTGATTGGAACCGCTTGGCGACGATCCAGACGGTGCTCTCCGAGGGGCCGGTGGACGAATATGGCAATTTTGTCTCCGAGGATTTGACCAAGACGCTCAGTGGCCTTGACGCCTCGGCGCAGGGGCGAGTTCCCACACAATTCCCCTATTTCCCTCTGGAAACACGCCGACTGGGTTACCTCACTAAACAAGCCACGGCTTTTGAGGTGGCGCTCGATTGGCTTCTGAAGCAGAACCGAGCCGAAGTGCTGGCCAATTCAGCCGTCGCCACGATGAACAACCGCACGGCTGAAATTCAAGTCGTTGACGAAGTTCCTTATATCGCCCGGGCAGGCGGCCTCGGCGGCCAGGTCATGATTGACAAGGTGCAGGTGGGCGTGAAGCTTACCGTCCGTCCCAAGGTCAACACGGACGGCTACATCACCACCGAGATTTCGCCGGAGCTTTCATCCATTTTTCAGTTCATTGAGTCAGCGGAAACGAAGGTGCCGTGGGTGAAGCGGCGCACTTCAACGACGACAATTCGCGTCAAAGACGGGGAGACGATTATCATCGCCGGTCTATTGGGCACCAACGCAAGCAAGACGGTGCACAAGGTTCCTTTCTTGGGTGACATTCCATTCGTCGGCGGACTTTTCCGCCACACGGCCGAGCAGACGAGCAAGACGGATCTGATTATTCAAGTAACTCCGCACATCCTTGAGCGCGGTTATGCCATGCAGAAACCGCGGCGCGTTCAGGACGCGGAGCAGAAATATCTTCCGGAGGCAATCCCTGAAGGAAAGAAATCTCAATCCAATGAGGAAAATGAAAAGAAGTAATTTGAATGCTACGATCGTTTCGTTGGGTCTGGCTCTGTGGATACTTTTCGGCATGCCAAGTTCCGTCTTGGCTCAAGCATCCGTTTCGGGTCTTGAGCCGGGAGTTTCCAAGCTGAGCGAACTTCTGACTCCCAAGAAAGAACTTCCGACGACCGCGAACGCCGTTTTCGAGGGGCCCGTGGATCCGGAGACTTTTCAGCTCGGACCGGGTGATCTGTTGAACATCTTTCTTTGGCGCCCGACCGTAACGCAATTTCCTGTCAGAATCAATGCGGAGGGCGAGGCGGTCATTCCAACGGTCGGGCCGGTAAAAGTGGCGGGGATATCACTTTCTGAAGCGAAAGAGGCGATTTTTAGAAAAATACGGGAGCGCTTTTCCGGAGCGGAAGTGACAGTATCCCTCGATGAAGTCCGACAATTTCGCGTGCATGTTTGCGGAGCGGTTGCTATGCCGGGCAGCTATTTGGTTCCTGCGACGGCACGCGTGGCGGATGCGATTCTCTTGGCCGGCGGCCTGTTGCGTCGCTCTCGCGCCGAGTGGGACACGACCTCGGTCGTGGTCGCTTCGCAGCGGCGCATTCAAGTGATCGCTTCTCAGACTGCGACCGCCCCGCGCCCGGTGGACTTACTGCTGTTCGAACGCGCCGGCGAGACGAAAGCCAATCCTTATCTGCAGGATGGAGATGTCATCTGGGCGCCATTCAAACAGGAAGGCCCTTCGGCGGTCGGCGTGTTTGGTGGAGTATCAGCGCCTGGCGTTTTTGAATATGTGCCCGGAGACCATGTCGCAAGCCTAATCAAGCTCGCAGGTGGGGCACTCGCGTCGGCAAAGGTGTCCGAATCCTATCTTGTGCGGGCAAATGGCGAGCGTCTGCCGATCAGTGATCCATTGACTCAGGAGATTGAAGTTCAGCCTGGCGACCGGCTCTATGTGCCTATAGAACTCGAGAAACAGCAGTTTGGTACAGCAACGATAAAAGGAGAAGTGGCACAGCCGGGAAGTTACCCTGTGGAGATTGGACGAACGACCTTGCGACAAGTGCTCGAAGCGGCAGGCGGCGTGTTGCCCACGGCGGCAGCCAACAGCGCTCGTCTTGTTCGTGCGCCCTCGGAGTTCCGCGACGCGGAAAAGTCTCGACTCTTGCGACCCCGCGAGGTTCGAGCACCTCTTGGCGAAACATCCTTTGACGCCGAGCTGCGAGCAGCCTATGAGCGATGGTTGGGCACAACGGTAGTTCTGGACCTTTCGCAGTTGCTCGAGACGGAAAATCCCACGGATGATATTGTCTTGCAGGACGGCGATGTTCTGGAGATTCCAAAGCAGCCCTTAGGTGTTCGAATCGTGGGGTGCGTCAATCAAAGCGGCGAGACAGCCTATTATCCTGATTGGAATCTTGATGACTACTTGAGGGCCGTGGGAGGAGTCAGTCGCGGCGGCTGGAAATCGCAGACGCGAGTTGTCAAGGCCAGCACCGGTAGCGTGGTGCTGTATTCATCGAAAGTGCGCCTGGATCCCGGGGACATCGTGTTCGTGCCGTCCAAACAACCGACAACAGCATGGACTCAAATAAAGGACGGCGTTAGTGTAGTTTCTCAAGTGGCGACGATTGTGCTGATTGTATTAACAGCCTCCAAGTAACCGTCAGATGGTATTTGCGAGGACTAAAAGCCGTGACAAACGGAAGTCGGAATCAGGAGGTGCCATGCAGTTGGCCAGAAAAGCTGCTTTCATAGGGCTGCTTCTGTTCATAGCCCTTGGATGGGGATGCACGCGCAAAAAGGGCGTGACCGCCGAGGGAGGACCGACGCGCCAAGTCGGCGGAGTGTATATTGAACTCTCGAGAGAGACACTGGATGTGGAACCGGGCGGCTCCGATACCATTTCGGTGATGATTGCGGTTTTCGACCCCACCTTCGTTGGCATCGAGGGCGTCAGCGTGGAAATGAAAACCACTGGCGGCGTGGTTGGTCAGCCCGATTCCACAGATGCCAATGGACAAACAAGCACGCTCTGGAACTCCGCGGGAAGCTTCGGGTCGTTCAATATTATTGCGAGCGCCGGTGGCCGAAGTGATACAGCCACCGTATGGGTCAACAGCACGGAATCCCGATTCGGAACGCTTCGACTCAGCGCGGACCCTCTCGTCATCTTTGCCGACCATTGCCGCAGTTTCTCCAACATTGTGGCGACATTGAAAGACCAGTACGGCGTCGCTCAGGCTGACCAGACCATTCAATTCGCAACCCCCGGGCTCGGGAGTGTCAACTCGCAGGCCGTTACGGATTCTTTTGGCATCGCGCGAGTGACCTTCTGCGACCAGGAGGGCATTCCGAGCTCGCCGGACTCGGCGCTGGTCGTGGCCCGCTATCCTCAATGGGGCTTGGCCGACACAGTCTATATTGTGATTGAACCGGAAGAGCCGGTAGGCGAAGTGAATTTGACAGTACAACCGGATGAAGGCATCGCCGGCAAGGATTCCGCAACGGTGCGCGTGAATGTTTTCCTGCTGAATGGCTTGCGTGCGCCGGATAACACGAAAGTCGAATTCTTTGCCGATTGCGGGACTTTCAAGGCCGACACCGTCGGCACGACAAATGGAGTCGCCTTCAATGCTTATTATTTCTGTCCGACGCGAGGGACGGCGACTATCCACGCTCAAGTGCACGATGTTCTTTCAAATGAATTCACCGTGACGGTGAATCCCGGAGCTCCCAAGACTGTCAATGTGGACGCAAGCCCGACCGAAGTCTATGTCGGGTCGCAAGAGCTCGTTTCCGTGACAGCTCAGGTTCGGGACACACTGGGCAATGCCATTTTTGAGGGGACGCTCGTGAGTTTCCTGACAACACACGGCTCGATAACTGAGAATGCTACGACAGACAACGATGGAATTGCGGGGGCAATTCTGAATCCCGGTACGGAGGCCGGGAATGCCGTCGTCAAGGCCTCGGTAGGTTTGGCCCTGGATTCGACAACCGTTCGCATTATCGCCGGAAGCGCCAACACATTGACCCTAACAGTTGCGCCGCCTTCCATTCAGGTGCGCGGCACTGGCGGCACCGACCAGGCGATGGTGGAAGCCACGGTGTTGGATGCAAACCAAAATCCGGTGCCGGACGGTCAATGGGTTACTTTCCAGATTGTCAGCGGCCCCGGTGGTGGAATCAATATCAATGGCCATGGAGCCATAGATTCGACTCAGACTTCGGGAGGTGTGGCTCGTGTAACGCTGAATGCAGGTGTCTATCCGGGACTGGTGGATCTTCGCGCATCCACTTGGGTTGGTGAAGAAGAGATTTTCGCACACAAATCAAACATATCGGTTGTCTCAGGGCCACCGGCCACCATCAGTCTTCAACCGAAGGAACTTGCCAACGACGCAGGCGGCGGGGCTTGGGCCGTCGAAGTGGCGGCGCAAGTGCGCGATATGTACAATAATCCCGTGGCGAACAATTGGGCGGTCTTCTTCAGCATTGAGCCCGACATTGCTTCAATTGTTTCAGACCAGGTTTATACAGGGAATCCGAATGAGAACGGCGATTCGCGCGCGGGCTTCGCCTATACGCAGCTCACTTGGCTCAGCTCCATGACTTTCCGTGAAGTGACGATTACTGCGGAATGCCGACCGCCGGACGGAACCGTGCGCGAAGACACCACTTTCGTGCTGCCACTGCAAGAAGGCGAATTGAATCTCCTGTGTACGCCTCAGCATTGGCATTTTATTGACGACGGCGATCCGACAAGAATTCGCTGTTTGGCGACAGTTCAAGACGGTCACCATGTGTTGATTAACGGCGCGCGAGTCTTCTATTTCTCACAGAAAGGCCACTTCTATACGGCCTCCACGGGTGGCGCACGCGCGGATGAATACATCAGTGGGACCCCTCCCGCGGAGGACGGTCAGGCCATCTTGTGGTTGCGTGTCGAAGAACAATGGGCGTTTCCCGACCCGATTACCCCCGAAACAACCTGCGAAGTGCGCGTCGAACTGCTCTACTATGGCGGCGTTGCCACGGATGCCGTGATTGTGCAACTCCAGCGCGGCTCGGGCGGCTTATGAAAACAAAAAGCAAAGCGAAATAGCCATGCGCAAGAAATTAGGAGAGATTCTCCTCGAACGAGGCAAGATCACCGAAAGACAGCTCGGTGAGGCCTTGTCGCGCCAAAAAGACTCACACCAGAAACTGGGTGAGGCACTATTAGGTTTGGGCTATGCCGTTGAGGAGGATGTTTTTTCGGCCTTGTCAGATTCGTGGGGCGTGCCGTTTATGCGGGGTGATGACATTCTAATGGCCTCCGAGGAAGTCGTGCGCATCGTCCCCGAACCTTTCGCCCGCGAGAATCACCTGATTCCGGTCGCGATTGAGAACAAGACACTGAAAGTGGCGATGGCCGATCCCGACGACATCATCGCCATTGATAATCTTCACAAGCTCTCGAACTTGGTCGTCGAAGCGCATCTGGCGGCACCCGGGGCCATTGAGAATGCCATTGAGCAGCTCTATGTAAAGGTGCGCAAGGCCGGGGAAATGACCGATGTCATCGGGAATTTGCAGTTCTTCGCCGAATCGGATACCGAGGAAGAAGGCTTGATGGACATGACGAAGGTCCAGGCAGGCCTGGAAGACGCGCCAGTAGTCAAGCTTGTTAATTTGCTGATTGCCGATGCCATTCGCGAACGGGCGACCGATATTCATATCGAAGTGCAGGAAGAGAAGGTCATCGTTCGCTTCCGCATTGACGGCGTGCTCCAAGAGATGATGGCGTCGCCAAAATCCTCGCACCCGGGCATTGTCTCCCGCATCAAGATTCTCTCCAAACTCAATATCGCGGAGAAGCGACTGCCTCAAGATGGTCGCTTCACCATCATCTCTCCGGAAAAAGAGGTAGATGTGCGCGTTTCGGTTTTGCCGACGGTGAACGGAGAGAAAGTCATGCTGCGCCTCTTGGACAAGGGAGGCTTTGCTTTCAACCTGAACACCCTCGGTATGGACGACCAGTTGCTGATGATTTTCCGGCGATGGATTCGACAGCCCTATGGCATGATTATCATTTCCGGCCCCACCGGTTCGGGAAAATCCACAACGCTCTATGCCGCCCTCAAAGAAATCAAATCCGCCGAAGACAATATCATCACGGTCGAAGATCCTGTCGAATATCATTTGCCGGGCATCAATCAGGTGCAGACGAAGCCGAAAATCGGTCTCACTTTTGCCAATGCGTTGCGCTCCATTCTGCGACAAGACCCTGACAAGCTGCTTATCGGCGAGATTCGTGATGAAGAAACGGCTGATATTGCCGTGAAATTCTCATTGACCGGCCACCTCGTTTTCTCGACTTTGCACGCGAACGACGCTACCTCCACAATTACCCGCCTTTTGGACATTGGCGTGCCGCCGTTTTTGGCAGGCTCGTGTTTGAATTTGGTAATGGCGCAGCGGCTCGTGCGTAGAATCTGTCCTCAATGCAAAGAGCCTTATGAACCAAGCCATGCCGAATTCGAAGCGCTCCGACTGTCGCAGGATGATGTCAAGGGCAAGACTTTTTATCGCGGACGGGGATGCGCCTATTGCCGTCACACAGGCTATTATGGCCGGACAGGTATCTTCGAGCTTCTGGAGATGAAGCAGCCTGTCCGCCGGCTTGTTTTTGACAACGCCAACGAAGAAGAGTTGCGCGCAACCGCTTCCAAGCTCGGCATGCTGACTCTGCGCGACGCCGCCCTTGCAAAGATTTACTCCGGCATCACCACACCTCACGAAATGCTTCGCGTGACTGTACAGGAGTACTGATAAGGATTCGCCGAGGCAGATCCCCTGATCTGCCCGGAATCAAGGGGGAAGAAATGAAAGCACACCTCCTTTTTCTCTGCTTGCTTGTCCCAAGCTCATGTGTGTTGGCTCAATGGAATGGGCCGACGGTGATTCCGGGGCCGCCGGGGCTCATTTGGTTCAATCCCACCATTGGCGAGGATGATGCCAATGGCGCTTGGGTCACCTGCGAAACGCACCTGCCGACTTCCGACATCTGGCTCTTCCATGTAGATAGCGTGGGAACGCCTTTGCTCTCCCTCGAAGATGAAATCATCTACGGAGGCGCACAGGATCAGATTGCGAGAGCCGTCATGTCGGACGGCGAGGGCGGATGTTTGATCTTGGTAGATGATTCCCCGTTTCCGCCTTTGGGCGGCAATCGGTTGATTCTGGTTCGTTTTGATCCGGCGGGTAATCAGCTTTGGGCCGAGGTGGCGGCCGATTCGGCGAGCCTCTTTAGAGGTGGAGCCAGACTGTCCGTATCGGGTGAAATTGCTTTTGTATCTTGGTTCGATTCGCGTTGGGATTCAACAGGCATTTGGTATCAGCGGATTGAC
>DYHQ01000052.1 GCA_020724065.1 Candidatus Puniceispirillum sp.
CACCGATCACATACATAAAACGAAAGGCCAACCCAGTTACTTCTGAGTCAGCCCCATCGCTATGGCCAGCCATGTTGGCGAAACCGCCGCTCACGGTGGCATTGTCCCCCAGATGCTATTGAACGTGCCCCCGCCCACGGTCGCATTCGTACCGTAGGCTGTGTTGTAGTAGCCGCCGGTCACTGTTGAATATTCGCCGTTCGCCGTATTTTGCATGCCAACGACGAAAGCAAAGGCTCCCGGATTCGCGTTGGCTGCACCGATATTCGCTCTTCCGGCGATGTTCACATCGCCGGAGATTGTCCCTCCACCGGCGCCATCTACGGTGCTGACGCGATAGGCGTAGCCGACGGAGACGACTCGTGACCGAGGCATCATCTCGGAGTTGCCTCCAACCGTGACGCCCAGCCAGATTTGTAGATTATTGAATACTGCATCACCAAGAGTGGTGATCTGCCCGAGACGGACATTGAAGAGACCATCCGTCACACTGACAGATGGACGAGTTTCGGTCCACAGCAGACTTCCTGCGGTGGAATCGGTGTAGAGTTTGAAGGTCATGGCTACGGTGGTGTCCAGCGGATTGCCGCCGGTATCCGTCAAGTAGCCTTGATAATTGGGCTGCTGTGGGACTGCGCCCAGCGCACTCAGGGTGCCGAGAAACACCAGTGCGATTGAGAAAGCAACTTGCGTTTTCATTTGATGGCCTCCTTGCGCATTTTTGGGTGGCCCATGGGCCTGCCCAATCTTAAATATGCTATCCCCAAGTATAAGGCGCTCTCAAAGGCTTGTCAACAAAAATCTACAATAGCCTCAAACTTTTTTTGAACACGATAGTTCAGAGAAATTTGACATTATGTTTCAGTTTAATAACATGTTATGGTTGAGACCGGCACAGAATATTACTAACCCAGAGGCATCTTGCGGTGAGAATACCCTAAGCAATTCGCCCTACTGGGGACTGCTAATGCCCGCCAACCAAAGGTCGGAATGATAAGCCCGCCGCGTGTGGGCACCCTCACCTCGCGCGGCGGATAGAAGATGTCCTGCAAGGGTGGGGGTACCCGCTTGCAGCGAAAGCGCCGGGCGGCAGTCAGCGTTGCATGGGACACATCCTTGTAGGGACAAGACCTGTCTTGTCCGCGCTCCGTATTGCGCTTTACCTCCGCGGTCCAAACGAAAAAAGAGCGGCCATCTTTGACCGCTCTTTCGTATCCCCTCGCTTGCTACTATAGTAAAACTTTTACAAGATTCTCCAAATTATTGCACTTATAGCATGCCGCACATCCCCGCCCCCCTTACCCAAGTATTTGAAAACTCAATGAGCCACCGGTCGGATTCGAACCGACGACCTGCTGATTACGAATCAGCTGCTCTACCGACTGAGCTACGGTGGCGGATTCTACACATCTTTTATTTTACTAAAATTCAGACTGATTGTCAACAGTTCTCTTGCCACACAGGAGCAAAGTGCCGTTTTCAATAGAGCTTGCACGTTGCCGAATGGCGGTGTCAGTACTGGCAGTTCTTTGAGCTCGTAGCGCCCAGCTTGCTGGGCCATAATGTCGCATTATCGTAAGCGATTTCATAGCCCAGCAAGCTGGGCGCTACGACGACTCGACAAGTACACCTTTTCGCAAGGAGCACCAGCGAGATTCCTATTCCGCAATTTCGAGGTGGCGGGCGGCCAGGCGAGCGCGGTAGTCATAGAGGTCGAGCCAATATCGGTTGTCGGTCACTGGAGGAACAGCATCCGCGATGGAAAGAGGAGTCGCCAGCGCGATGTTCACTTTTAGGTCAAGTTCGGGAGGAACTTGTTCTTCAAAATGAAGTGAATCAGGAATGTCGCGTAGCTCCTGTGCCCCCACGATGAACACATTCTCGGGAATCGTCGTGTTGGCCTCCCCATAACCACGCACATCTCGAAAGACACTTCGCAAACTCGCCAGAATCCCTGCAAGAGGTTTTCTTTTAATCGGCGCGGTGGCGCAAATGTAGTTCATCACCAGGATTCCGTCGTCGTCAAGGTGGTCCTTGCAGGCTTGAAACGCCTCCATTGTGGAGAGATGAAAAGGCGGTGCGTCGGCGCTGAAGGCATCAAGGACAATTGCGCCGAATTTGTCTCTGGAGCGGTTCAAAAAAACTCGGGCATCCTCGACCACGATCTTCCCAGTGAAGTTTTCGAGGCCCATATATTTCTCTGCCAATTCGACAACCACGGGGTCTATATCCACAGCAGTTACATCAAAGCCCTGTCTTTCGAGGAAAATCGGGATGGCACCTCCTCCCAGACCGATGACAAGAATCTTGGAGCTTTGGCCGCGATGTTGGTTAATCAAACGAACGAGACCGTGCGTGTAATGAACATAGGATATTTGGCTGTTTTGGTTCATAAGCGACTGCAACGCTCCGTTCAAGAACATCGCTCGCAAATCGCCAAGCTCGGCAATACCCACCTGACCATAGTTGCTCTCTTGAATCTCCAATGTGGAGACAGGATTCCTGCCATAGTAGACAGGTGGTTCGGGATACAGGATGGCGAAAAGGATTACGAGAAAAAGAGCGACTCCCGGACTTAACGGAGGCTCTTTCCTTCCATAGGCCCAGATCGAGACCAAGTAGGCCAATGCGGCCATCAAAAAGCCCGATGCAAGAAAGAGGAATTTCAAACCCAGCCACGGAATAAGCCAGAAACCGGTGAGCATCGCCCCTAAGAGGCTTCCCGCCGTCGAGATGGCGGAAACGGTACCGGACACATCGCCCGCCTCATCCGTCTTTCGGATTCGCAATCGAACGGCGAATGGATTGACCATACCCAAGCCCACCAAAGGCGGCAGCACCACCAGCGCACCTCCTATGAGCGCCCCTAATCGAGGGCCAAAACTTTGAAGCCGGTACATCAGTCCCGCTTGAAAAGGCACGAGAATGAGAATCCAAGCGGCGATTCCCAGGAAGATGAAGAAGAGCGAGCGTGCTGAAGGCCATCGGTCTGCAATATGCCCTCCCATTCGGTAGCCCGCCGCCAAACCGAGGAGCGTGATGACAATCAACGCCGACCAGACATAGAGCCCTTGGCCGAAAGCGGGAGCGAGCTGACGCGCTCCCCCGAGTTCCAGAATCATCACGATGGCACCGCAGAAGAAAACGACAAAATAGATGGCCCAGAGCGGCAAGGGCGCGATAGGCGAGGACTCTTTTCTCTTCATAGCAAACAACTTGTCTGTTTAGGGATTTGGCGAATTCGGGGGCGTTGAATGATTAGCTAAGGGAGGAGGGCGATACTATCCCATTGCGACGCATCAACTCTCAATGATAAACTCCTCCTTCGGCGCGCCGCAGACCGGGCAAACCCAGTCCTCCGGCAATTCTTCGAAAGGCGTTCCCGGAGGTACTCCATTGTCCGGATCTCCGCGAGTCGGATCGTAGAGATAGCCACAGATCGTGCAGCGATACTGGGCCATGTTTTTTCCCTGTTTCTCTGTTTCGCCGATCGGAGCTCTTTGCTGGTAGGTCGATGCATTCTTCGGGGTCTTGCCCTTTTTGATTTGCTGGTAATAGGCATAGGTCAGAGGATTGCCTTGCCGAAGAACTTCCGCATGGACGACATCAGCAATGAACAAGGTGTGCGTGCCCACATCCACTTGGCCAATCACCTTTGCCTCAAAGAGCGAAAGAGTGTTTTCCGTGACGAGTGGACAGCCTGTGAAGCCATTCTTGTACGAAACCTGCGACAGTTTGTCGGTATCCCTTCCCGATTTGAATCCGAAGAGACCGATGAAAGTCATTGGCGTGGATTCCTCGAGAACGGAAACCGCGAAGACTCCGCTTTGCGCTATGTAGTCATGTGTAAAGTTGTTCTTGCTGATGCTCACGGCAATTCGCGAAGGTTCCGCGGTGACTTGAATCACCGAATTGACGATTTGGCCGTTGAGTTTTCCTTCAAGATGCGAAGTGATCACGCAAAGGCCGTAGGTCAGGCTCCAGAAGGCTTCAAGATTGATTTCAGGACTCTGAGCGTTCATCCCATTCTTGTTCTGCTCTGAACTGTCACTAATAGTGAAGATCCGTTTCCATCTTCACTTTTCCGCGGAATGTGCGATAAATCCAGATCGTGTAGCCGACAACAATCGGCATGCCCAAAAGAGCGAGGATCAGCATTACCGTGAGCGTGAGGGTCGAAGACGAGGCGTTCACGACCGTCAGACTCCATTGCGGATTGTTCAGCGCAGGCACAAGATTGGGGAAAAGCCCAGCGGCGGCTGTCGCGCAGAGTCCAACAATAGCAAGTGAGGAAGATAGAAAGGCTCGGCCCGCCCTGTTCTTTTCGTTGAAAACGCGAATGGCGAGAATCATGGCGACGGCGAAGACTGGGAATATCCAAAGTACCCGCACGGAGAAGTAGTTGTCGAGAAGCTGCGGTTGTGTGAGAATGGTCACGATGATTGCCAGAGCTAAGAGTCCCAAATAGAAGACCCACGCACTTTGCGCCCAACGCTTCGCTCGCAGAGCAAGCTCGCCTTCGGTTTTCAGAACAAGATAGAGGGCTCCGTGAGTGACGAACATGGCAAAGCCCAGAAGACCGAAAAGAAGCGCATAGGGATTGAGCAGGTCATAAAAGGTGCCCGTGAAGTTCTTTGTCGCATCGAGAGGGAGGCCGTGCAGAATATTCCCGACGGCGACGCCGAAGAGAAGTGCTGGAACGATGCTGCCAATCGAGAAGGCTCTATCCCAGGTATTGCGCCAGCGTGGCGACGGGGATTTGCTTCGGAACTCGATGGAAACCGCGCGAAAGATGAGCGCAAAGAGCACGAGCATCAAGGCAAGGTAAAGACCGCTGAATACCGTCGCATAGACATGAGGGAAGGCGGCGAAGATGGCTCCGCCACCTGTCAGCAGCCAGACTTCGTTGCCGTCCCACACCGGGCCAATCGCGTTCAAGAATGCGCGGCGATGCTCGTCTTTGTTCGTGAAAAGGTGCCAGAAACCTACCCCAAGGTCGAATCCGTCCAAGACGGCATAGACTGTAAGGAGAACGCCGATGAGAAGAAACCAAATCGCTTGGAGAGCGTTCATGCGAGTGCCTCCTTCCATGACGCGGGCGTTGTTTCTTCCGGCCCTTTGCTGATTTCACGCCGAAGCAGGAAAATCCATGCGGCAAAGAGCAAGCTGTAGATAAGGACGAACATAATAATCGAGAAGAGAATCTGGCCTGCAGATACGGTGATCGAGACAGCATCTCTTGTCTTCAGAAGGTGATAGACAATCCAGGGCTGTCGTCCCACTTCAGCCGAAACCCAACCGAGCTCATTGACAATGAAAGGCAGCGGAATGGACCAAAGCGCGAGTTTCAGAAAGAGCCTATTCTCGAAGAGCTTCTTCTTCCAGAGCAGAAACATTCCATAGGTCGTCAGTACAATGAAATAGATGCCGAGGGCGACCATCAGATGGAAAGGATAGAAAGTCAGCGTCAAGGGCGGCCATTCATCTTTGGGGAAATCTTTGAGGCCCTTTACTTCAGCGTCCAAATTTCCGAAAGCAAGCAGGCTGAGCATGCCCGGCAGCCGAATCGCCGCATGCACGGTTTCGTCGTCCCGGCTGGGAATGCCGAAAATGAGCGCCGGAGCGCGCCGCTGTGTTTCAAAAAGGCCTTCGATGGCCGCCAATTTCTCAGGTTAGGTGAAAGCGACTTGAACTCCGTGGAGATGACCAAGTTCGAGTTGCACCACGGATGCGACAAAACCGAAGATGAGCCCGAGCCTCAGGGACTCTTTCGCAAAAGGAATATGGCGCTTTTTCAGAAGGTACCACGCGCTGACGCCAAGCATGAAGAAGGCGCCGGTAATCAAAGCCGCGTCCACTGTATGGAGGTAACGAGGAATCGTCGAGGGATTGAAGACGGCGGCTGCGAAATTGGTCAGTTCCGCACGACCATTCACGATATGGTAGCCGGCAGGCGTTTGCTGCCACGAGTTTGCCACGATGATCCAGAAAGCCGAGAGTGTCGCGCCAATGGCGACCATCCACGCGGCGAATCGGTGTACTCGCACGGAGACTCGGTTCCATCCGACTAGAAGAACAGCGAGGAAGCTTGATTCCAGAAAAAACGCCAAGATGCCTTCCGCCGCCAAGGGTGCACCGAAGATGTCCCCGACGAAGCGCGAATATTCCGCCCAATTCGTTCCGAATTGAAATTCCATGGTGATGCACGTGGCCACTCCGACAGCGAAACTCAAAGCGAAGAGCTTGACCCAGAAATGAGCCATGCGGCGATAAAACTCATCGCCCGTCTTCTTGTGTTTCGCCAAAATCGAGACGATAAGCCACGACAGCCCGATGGTCAGCGGCGGGAAGATGAAGTGAAAACCGATGGTCAGCGCGAACTGAATTCTCGCGAGCAAAACAGGATCCATAAGCCTATTCTCTCGGTTTCTTAGAAGGCTCTTTCTGTTCTTTCAAATCGTGCCACGCCTGAAACGCTTTGCGAAGGTGGGGAATCGTAATCGAGCCGCCCACGACAAGTCCAATTGCCAGTGCTTCCTCGAGTTCTTCATCCCTCACCCCTTCCTCATAGCAGCGAATGAGGTGGTACAGGATGCAGTCATCACAGCGCAAGGTCAGCGACGAGACAAGGCCGATCAGTTCCTTCGTTTTCTTGGGCAGCGCCCCTTCAGCATAGACCTGCCAATCCAAATTGTAGAATCTCTTGATGTTTGTTCCTGCATATTTCATCACCACTTGGTCCAGTTTCTCTCTTTCATCTTGAAATTCTTCAATCCGATTCTTGTCCATAGACGATCCTTCAGACCGCGCATCTGCCGATTTATGTTGTTGTCCTTTTGTGTGATTCCAACTCAAAAGGGTGCGAAGCCGCTGGCGGACCAGTAGCTCTCTTTGAGGGCTTCCTGCTGCCTCAGCAGCGCGCGGTAATGGCCGGTCTCCCATTCGACGAGGTCAGCATAGAATGCGCGTACAACGGAGTCTGACACCGCGTCGGCTTCCGCCTTGTAGAATTGAATCGAAGCAAGCTCGAGTTGGATTCCGATGGAAAGCGCGCTCATCTCGTAATGCGCCTCGCGGGCGCGAGCTTGGATTTGCTCGGAAAAAATCGGGCTAAGACCTGACAAATCCGCTCGATTTCCGAGATGCACGCTTTCGTCCGGTTTGCCGGTTTCCGTCAACGCTTTATGCTGAATCCGCAAAAAGCGCTGATGGTCGAGTTCCTCTTTGGCCAAAGTCTCGAAGACCTCACGACCCTTGAGATCACTCGTGGTTCGAGCCGCCATCATGTAGAAATGATAGCCGTCCGTTTCGGCCTGGATACCTTTGGCGAGCCCCTCGGTCATGCGTTTGACTGACTCGTCCATTCTTGTCCCTCCTTCCCCCGCCCGACGAAGAGTCTATTCCGCTTCGAGATTGAATTCGGGCACATCAAGCCAGAATCCCACGCCTGAGACCGCGTCTATCTCGGCCTGGACAAGATCCAAGTGACCTACCTCGATTTTCACGAACTCAGCGAACATCTGCTGGCCTTCATCGGATAGTACCGAAATCATGCGTTTGTAGAAATTAGAGGTTTCCGTTTCGACATCGCGGGCCTGCTTCAGCATGTCGAGTTCCGTTTTTCGAGGGGAGCATGTCAGGTGTCCTTTGAGCTGCTCGCGGCCATGCAAGATGGCTTCCCGCGAAGGAATGGCCGTCCGCAATTTCTCCACGGTGATCTTTCCCGTTTTCTCCCATTCATCCAGCCGCGTCTTCAGGTAGGCCAAGTGGTACTGCTCCTCGCTGGCGAGCAGGCCAAAGACTCGTTTTCCCGTTGAATCCGTGGCTTGCTTGACGGCCTCCGCATAGAGTATCCCCACGCGTGTCTCATACTCAATGGCTGTTTTGATTGCTTCCTCAATCGTCACGATGTCCTCCGTTGGTCTCCTGTGCCTTGAGAGGTGTTACTTCTGCTGATCTCAAAAGGCCCTGGTCGCTCAACCATGTTCATCACCGGGCAGGGTGCTCCGTAATCACTCATACGCCACCGAGGACGGTGGGGGCTAGTGAAAAAGGCGAGGGTGCCGGTTGGTGCGAGAAACGAGATGACCTTTGGAGAGACAGCACCAAGGCTGCAAGGATAGTCCTGCATCTTTCGCCGAGCCAGGTTCTCAACCTGGCCGGAAATCCATTCGCTGTGATAAGCAACCTGTCGAAATGGAACAAGGCGTTGGGATGGCCTTACTCCCTTTCTCGCTTGCCGAGCTCCCGATCCAACATGACCAAACCACTGCCGGAACTTCCAATACGCTCCAGCATCTGAACCACTTGGGATGTGGAGGCCTCTTCTTCGATTTGCTCTTCCACGAACCAGTGCAGAAGCGGCCGCACCGCGAAATCCGCTTCCTTGGCAGCGAGTTCGATTAGAGCATTGATCTTCGAGGTGATGAACTGCTCATGGTGATAAGCATCCTGAAAAGCATCCAGAGGTGAAGACCATTCCTTCTTGGGCTTCGTAAGCGCCAGAAGTTCGATCCGCCCAGCACGCTCCTTGATGTGATCGAAGAACTTCATGGCGTGGTTGAATTCTTCGTGGGCTTGCACACGCATCCACCGGGCCATTCCATCCAAGCCTTCAGAATGGAAGTAAGCGGCCACAGACAGATAGAGATAGCCGGATTCGAGTTCGTGTTTGATTTGCTCGTTCAGAGCTTCCTGCATTCTTGCGTTGATCATAGTTCTTATTCTCCTTTCCATAATCCGTGAATGTTACAGTATTCCCGCGCCGCAATCTGCTGCGCTGTGATATTGAAGGTCGCTTCGGGAACATCGCCCGGATTCAGGAACTGCCGATAGGTCTTGCCATCTGCAATGACCTCGATCCATTCGATGTAGTGCTTTGCTTCCATCGGATGTGGGGCACTCCCAATCTTCACCTTAACACCGCCGGGGATTCTCTCCACGACGGGGACATGCTTCTCCTTGGACGCGTCCACGGTGTTTTCGACCTGAAGCGTCATCGGTTTGCCGCAGCAAACAAGGGTTCCGGCACCCTCATGAAGCACCTCCACCATGTCGCCGCAGATTTCGCACTTATAGACCTGAAGTCTTTTCGTCATGATACGCCTCCTCTTCGAGCTTCTTGATAAACTACTTGTTACTATCGCCTTGCATTTCGTTCAACTTGAACTTGAGCCAGTCAGCCATTTCTTGGATATTCTTCGATAGGTACCAGCGACCGTTAGCGAACACCCCATAGTCCGCTCCGGCCATCGCAGAGGCAAAGCGAGTGGAATTCGCAAAGAACAGCCAATGCTCCACCCACATTTTTTCAATCGCCTCGTCGAAAATGCTGGCGCCCTGAGGCAGTCCTGTTGCCGCCCCTGTCTCCCAGGCGGTCGTCAAAATCTTCGTGGCGGTCAAGGTCATTTCATTCGTGGTTTGAATTGTCTTCTCCAGACGAGCGAATTGCTGGGTCACCCACTGCGCGCTGTGGCAGGCAAGACAGACTTTCTGCATCGCCTCGCGCCGCTTGGTTTGCTCCCGTTCGCCTATCACATAGTCCGAAACCGGTTCGCCCGTGAGCTCCGTCGGCAAAGGAAGCCCCGCTTTGTTCTTGATGATCGTCGTGTTGGGAGACTTCGGATGAGGGTGAGCGTAGATAAGGCCGAAAATTCTGCACGGAAGACGGTCATTCATTCGGTGGGTCCTTTCGGCCACGACTTCACCCTCTTCCGTGGCTACCAGACTCACATGACAGGTGGCGCAAGTGGGAGCAGTGAAATCCTTGCCCGCTACCCAAGGCACGCTATCGAAATTCCAGATCTTATCCATTGACGAATAGATGTTTCCATGCTTGCTGACCTCATAGACTTTGTAGGCGGGAACATCCGGACCCTTGTGGCACTCCGAGCAGGTGTAAGGTTTTCGTGCCATTTCGATGGAGAACTCATGTCGAGCATGACATGAGGCACAGGAGCCCATTGTGCCATCGGGATTCAACCGCCCGACTCCTTGATTCGGCCATCCCGAGAGAGTTGGAAATTCCATGTCACCGAACTCAGTCTGGCGAGTGACTCTGCCGGTAACCTCCACTTTCGTTCCGTGGCAAAAGAAGCAGGATTCGGCATTAGTATCTTCATCCGGTGGGCGGATGGCCGTCGCGAATTTTTCGAAGGTCTGAATCCCGTTGACCGAGCGAACCAAATCTCCATAGAGGGGATTGTCATGAAGGTTGCCGTAAGCCTCGGCCATGATGTTTTGTTCATACTGCGATTTCTCCACTGGATGGCAAACCGCGCAATTCGCCGGGGAGACAATCGTATGAACTCGATAGCCGTTATGATCAAAACTATCTCGATGTTTCTCAGGATTCATCGTGTGGCATTCGGCACAACCAATTGCTGTCTCCCTCAAACCACTTGGAATGTCCGCCGCTGATACACACCTTTCCAGCGCTGCCTTTTTCGGGGCTTCGATTGGAGTCGTTTGTGCATGACGACTCTTCTGCCAGTCGGCCACAATTCCGGGAGAAACGGTCCGATGGCACACGAGGCACTCATCGGTCGCCTTGGACACGACGGAAAAGGCGCTCTTCGACAGAAGGAAAAGAAAAACGGCTGTTATCGCTATGAGCTTCATGGGAAGGCCCTCCCTCATCGAGCTATTCGGCCGTTCTTCGCTGTCACTCGAGCTTCTTGACGGCATTCAGAACGGCTCCATAATCCGGCTCGTTCGAGGTGTCTTTGACGATTTGAATATAGCGAATTACGCCGTTTTCGTCAACAACAAACACCGCTCTCGCCAGCAAGCGTGATTCTTTGATGAGCACGCCATAGGCCAACCCGAATGAGGCTTCGCGATGATCCGACAGCGTTTGAACGCGTGTCACGCCCGCTGCACCGCACCACCGCTTCTGTGCAAACGGCAGATCCATGCTGAGGGTGAGAACGGTAACACTGGGATCCAAATGGCCCGCCTCTTCATTGAACCGCCGTGTCTCGATGTCGCATACCGGCGTGTCCAGAGATGGCACCGAGACGAGAATGCAGATTTTGCGAGGCATTGAGGAGAATTGGAATGGTGAACCGTCGTTTGCCAACGCGACGAAATCGGGTGCCCTGTCTCCGACCCTGACTTCACTTCCAAGTAAGGTCAATGGGTTTCCCCTCGAGGTAATGATCCCGGTTCGCTCGTTCATGATTCCCTCTTGATACTCAGTTCTCTTTGAGGATATGCTCATCGTATTCCAGCTCAAAGCGCAGTTTATGCTTGGCTTCTTCCTGTGCAAGAACCACGAAAAGTGAGCGAAGGCGCGTATCGTCCACTAAGTCTGCGAGGTCTGAGTAGAGTTTGAACGACGCCTTCTCCCGTTTCATCGCCACAATCAACGCCCTTTGGTAGTCAAGGTCACCAGCTGGGTCCACATCCGCGAGGTAGTCTCCGATTTTGAGATCCACGACCTTTTCTGCAGCCAGAACGGGTGACTTCCCTCTCTGGATTTTCAACAATTTCGCCTTGTGTCCATCTTCCTCTCGCGCGAACTGCTCGAAAGTCTTCGTCATCCAAGGCCATTCCACCCGGGCAGCCAATTGTCTGTAAAATGCCGCTGCCTCTTCTTCCTTTGCGATTGCGAAATTCAGAATTTCCTCTACGGAGCCAAAACTCTTCATTATCCTCTTCTCCTACCGTAAAGTTTGCGGATCTTTTTTCTATGGTTGCGCCCATTTTCAATGCGCGGCGGATGTCTTTTTGTGGCCCGAAAAAGACGGTGAATTTGCAGATGCGGGGCCCGCTTTCGGCCCCGCATCTTGCCCATGTTTCATCCTACTTCAAGAACTTGGACACAAACGGAGAGGTTTCCCCTCTGCGCATGAAATGTCCAGACGGGCCTTCGCCCAAGAACTCGGAGAACCACGACTCGTGTTCGATCTCTTCGTGCAGAATCGCCAGGGCCAGGTCGTAGGTTCGGTGATCCTTTCCTGCCGTCAGGTTGCAAATGTTCGTGTATTGCCGAACCGCACATCGTTCCGCTTCCACCAGGACGGTCAGCATGGCCTTGATGTCGGTCGGATCTTTGGGCAGATAGGCTGGCGGGCAACCCGAGATGTCGTGGAATTCCTTCATGTCCCGCGGCAGGTGTCCCCCAAGTTCATAGATGCGGGGAACGAGAGCCTCAAAGTGATTCCGATCCTCAATCCGAGCGACCTCAGCAATTTCCTTGAGTGCCTCTCCTTCCATTCCGATTAGATTACACCGGAGAATGGTGTAATAGTAGTAGGTTGTGAGCTCGGCCGCAGCGTTTTTGACCAGCAAATCAACAAGCTGGTCCACATTGACCCCGGCCCTCTCTACAACTTGCCGTGTCACTTTTGCCATTTTTGCCCCCTTTCTTGCTATGGTGTTGGTTGTTATTTTGCCTGATCCTTCAAAGGTTCCGCGCGGTACATTGCCTATTCGTCTGACGCTACCAGTTCTCTCCCAGAAGTTCAAAGAAGGCCTGCGGGTGAAGACAGGCAGGGCAGACTTTCGGAGCTTCCTCACCCTCGTGCAGATAGCCGCAGTTCATGCATCGCCAAACCACTTTGCCGGTTCGTTTGAAAACGCGACTCGCCTCGATATTGGCGGTGAATGCATTGTATCGCTTCTCATGCTGTTTCTCAACCGAGGCGACGGCCTCGAAGACTTTCGCGATATCCTCGAAGCCTTCGGCTGGAGCCGCTCTGGCGAATCCGGGGTACATCTCGGTGTGCTCATAGCGTTCGCCGGCGGCAGCCGCCTTCAAATTCTCTAAGGTCGTGCCGATAACACCGGCGGGGAAACTCGCGGAGATTTCCACCTCGCCGCCCTCCAAAAATTTGAAGAAGCGCTTCGCATGTTCCTTCTCCTGGTTGGCGGTCTCTTCAAAGATCCCCGCAATTTGCTCAAAACCATCCTTTTTGGCTTGGCCCGCAAAATAGGTGTAGCGGTTGCGCGCCTGCGATTCCCCTGCGAAGGCGGTAAGTAGGTTCTTCTCTGTTTGCGTCCCTTTCAATCTTCCCATGATTTTCTCTCCTTGGAACCTAATATTTTCTTCTAATGAAATGCAACTGCAGATTTCGTGGTTACCGAGTTCGCTTGGGAGGTCTCTTGCATTGCGGACACAGACCGACAAACTCCAACCGATGTCCGGTGATTTCATAATCCGTCCGCTCTCGAAGGACCTTCTCAAGATTGGTCACTGGCCTTAGGGGTGCATCCTGAATTTTTCCGCATCGCAAGCAGCGCACATGATAATGAAGGTGTGTGACGCCGTCGAAACGCTTCTGAGTCCCTCCCAGTTCGAGCTTCTGAAGCAACCCATGTTCTCCGAGCATCTCGAGATTGCGGTACACCGTGCCGAGACTAATCCGGGGCAGCCGCCGGCGAACAAGCTCATAGACTTCGCTCGCGGTCGGATGCCCGCAGTCTCGTCGAAGCTCCTCCAAAATCGCCCTGCGCTGCCGCGTTATTCGCAACTTCATATCGGGCATGATCTTCAGTGTCTTGGACTGTTACAGATGTTACAAAATGATAATAGTAATCATTCGCAAGTAATATACAAGAAGATTTCCCCCTTGTCAAGTCTTTTTTTTCGCGCCCGGGATTTGAGTCCTCTTCTTGTGCCTAAGTCACTATTTCACAAGAAAAAATATCTGCCGACGGTGGCGTTGCACGACCAGAAGGCTGCATCCTGATGTCTGCCGAACCGTCACCATTGCGCCAGTTACTTCGTTGCTGAGACTGACAGGCCCTGTTTGGCGAAGCGTTTGATTACGAAGCGGCCATTTGACACCCGTGAGTGTTACTACTCGGGCTATAGGTAGTGGCATCAAGGAAATTTGCTGTCCCGGTTGCACCGCGCATTTGAAAGTCGAGCGTCCGTACAGAACTCGCGCAATAGACTGCGATGTGACAAGCGTAATCTGCAAGTCAGCGAACTTGGTGAACGCGCCAAATGCGTTGAGGCTGTGGTCTAATCTGTGACCAAGAAAGCCTGTGACGGCAACGCGCATCCAATTCCGCTCTTTGCAGAATTTCAGCCCCTTCTCCAAATCGGATGTCTCTTGCTCTTTGCTTTGAACAACATTCACTCCCTTCAGAGACGACGACTTCAACGCGGAAGCTGAGATGGAATCGAGATCTCCGAGGACGATATGCGGCCATAGGTCTATTGTAATCAGTCGGTCGGTTGCGCCGTCAAGCGCAATAACGCGCGTCGAGACTTCCGCAAGCGCTCGCAGGCATGCTTTGGACGGCAGAGTCCCATGAGCCACGACCAGCGCGTCATAGAGTTTTTTCTTCGCGTTTTTGGGCATCTTGGATTTCAGGGTTTGAGAACGATAAGGGCAAGCATGGGCAGCGTCGCTTTGCCATCGCGCCGGCACGAACTTAGGCTCGTTTCGCAATAGGTGCACGCCATCGGCA
>DYHQ01000053.1:0-7418 GCA_020724065.1 Candidatus Puniceispirillum sp.
GGTTGTCATTCCCGCGAAAGCGGGAATCCACTCTCTCCCAAGTCATACTATGAATTCTGCCATCAGCGGTTCTCTTTTCAATTCTTATGTTCATACACTCTTTTTGATCGTTGGTTACTCCGATATAGAGAGGACCCCGCTTTGGCGAAGGCAGAAGTAGACATAGTGGGTTTCCATTGTGATTCCCGCTTGCGCGGGAATGACACTGTGAACTGCTCTCGCGGGGACGAGACTCGGAACTGTTTTCACGGGGGTGACAGAGGAACCATTTGGACGCCGCGTCTTAGTCGCACGCTGCCCCTTAAGAGAGGAAATTTATTTCGAGATGGGCTCCTTATCCCCCCGCGAAGCTGGGGGGAAGCTGGATTTCCCCCGTTCACTGGGGAACAGAAGGGGGGTAGAATCGCCTCTTTGAATATGGTCCGAGGATAACTTCACAAGAGCACAACGCTTTCCTGCAACAAGTGAGTTTGGAGAGAAGAATGACGAGAAAAAGAGCAACGGCGAATGTGTCGTTGCTCTTGTCCATTATTCTTAGTGTGATCGCCGTGGCGCTGCCTGCTCAAGCGACATGGCACCACATTATGACGGAGGACTTCGAGAGGCCTCCGAATCAATGGCCCTGGGCGACAGCCGGTCACAGTTGGGGAATCTCTCCCGGCGATAACCGCTGGGGAATTCAGGCAACCTATTATCATGTGGGATTCGGGGTGCAATCCGCCTGGTGTTATATGGACCCCGGCAATGAACATGATCCTGAATTTGACCCCTATCCATCCAATTTCTATACCTATATGTATTGGGGTCCGTTCGACCTGAGTCAAGCCGAGGCTGCGTTGGCCGCTTTTCATATCTTCAATCGCACCTACTCGGGAGATTCCCTCTATTGGGCGGGATCTGAAAGCGCCGGCGGGCAGGGGTTACTGTGGAGTGGCAGCCACTCGGGAACTCTCTCCGGCTTTGAAGAACGCATCATGGACTTCGCCAATTTGCGCAACGCACAGGGCGACAGCGTCTCCTTGTTAGGAGAACGCTATGTCTATATCTACTTCCTCTTTCGAAGCAATGGAGACGCCAATGTGGATATGGGGGGATTCGTTGATGACCTGGTCATCGCCTGGGATGATGGATTGGTGGACCTCGCCGTGGTTCGCCTCACTTTTCTGAAACCGGACAGCAGCGTCTATGCCTATGTGCCTGTCTATGGAGACACGGTGATCGCTGAACTCCGATGGGCGACCTACGGCCGCGGACTATTGCCCCCATTTCATCTTGTGGGGACTTTCGACGAGGCAACCGAGCTCGACACACTGATTGACTGGGCAGAAGGTGAGGAGGTCTATCTGAGCTACTACCCCGCGAAAGTGATGAGTAGCGGCGACCACGGCTATTCCTTCCTATTTGACCCGACAGACGAGGTTGAGGAAACCTATGAGGACAACAATCAACTCGATTCCACCTTTCATGTAGATGAACCGAATCTTCCACCCGAATTCACTTGGGTCCGACCGGGTCTCGTTGCCGACACGACGGACGAGAGCTACCTCTTGCAGTGGGCAGTGGACGATGCCGAGGACAATGCTCTTCTTTATCTATACTTTGACACCGACACATTCGATTTCAACGGCTACATCATTCCCGGAGGAGCGGGCATTTCCGAAGACGACGGGCCGGACACGCTGCGCTGGAATGTGGCCGCTTTCCCGAATGGCGAAGTGCTGTGGCCCTATGCGCGAGTGGACGACCCCGTCAATTCCGTCCAATTGTACGCGCGAGCGCCCGTGGTTGTTCAGCATGGATCTGAAACGCTTCCGAGAAAGGATCCCGCAGGCTTAACTTTCTCTCTTTCGCAGAATTTTCCCAATCCCTTCAACGAGGCAACGATCATCCGCTTTTCAATTGCCGAAGCCGGTCCTGTGACACTTCGCGTGTGTGATCTCTTGGGTCACGAGAAGTGTGTTTTGCTAAATGAAAGACTCTCCCCGGGAACCTACAGTGCGACTTTGAACACAGCAGGATGGCCCAGTGGTCTCTATCTTGGCACCCTCACCAGCTCTCAAGGCAATCTCACCCGCAAAATGGTTCTTCTGAAGTAACCGCGCGAAATCGCCTCCCTCATATAAAAAGACCGCCGAATTTGGCGGTCTCGCAACCTCTCACCATGCACTCGTGCTTTCAGCTCGATACCGTCGAGCATCTTCTTGTAGCCTTCGGCACTTGATTTGTGGAACATGAGGGGCTCTCGAAGTCAGCATGCAATAGCAAATCTCCACTCCTATTCGCAGCGTCGGGTGCTTCTCGCCGATCCTATTGACAGACTATTGGTTTGTCTCCCCTCTCATCCCGCGTCTCGCGAGATTCTCAATCCAAGTTGCTAATTCGCGGTCGACTTTGAAGTCACTCATGGAATCGAGGCGGATTTCGATTCTCTTGACTAGGAATCCGGCCTGTTGGTACTCCCGGTTCTCACTCTCCAGCATAACTGGGTCTTTGCCGGGACGATCCACAAGGACAACAACCATTTCATACTGGAACTTGCTGAGCGGAACGAAGCAGATGAAATCCGGTCTCCGCTTGCCCTTCAGAATCGATGGCTGAGGAACGGGCATCGGGAAATGCTCGGCCCCGGTCACAGTCAAGAACTGTTGGAGAATCATTGCTTCATCTCCGGTTTGACATAATCCGTGACTTCCATTGATGTCGCACAGCTCTTTGATCATCAGGCACTGGATCTCGTCCCGTTGCAGGGGCCGCAGGGACCGCGATCGGAGAAACTGACACGGCGCGTTTGAGCAGGAGTCGGACAATTCGTAGGTCAACTCGTTGCTGTATTGCTGTGTTGCTGCATCGAATCTCGCGGATACTGTGACAGAGGATTTTAAGGGACAGACCTCGGCTCCATCGAGCCTCAGCCAGTCGCAATATTGTCGGAGGAAGGACCGTTTTGTGTAAGGACGGTAGAGCAAGTTCGCTTGTTTCACTTCCCCTGGGTCCGCGAAGGGAACTCTGCGACAAATGAAGCCTTTGGGCAACTGCAATTCCGCCGGCAGGTGTTCGGCAGGTGTGCCTAGTGCCCGGGCCCTGGGCAGGTCTTCACACGTGGGACACCAGAATCTCCAATCATCAGGGCCAGAGAACCAGTAGAAGGTGTGCGACTCTACGTTAATTGGAGTGCAGCACCTTTTGCATATGTAGCGGGTCTCGCACAGATCGTAGAATTCTTTCATGCTCTTCGTTTAGACGAACAATGTTTACAGAAGTTTGAGCGAACCGTCAGAGAGACACTTCTTCCTTCCTCAAGAACGTTCCGGGCATTTCGGCGTTTATGGACACGCCCCATCTTCGGCATCGCGAACGCCGTTCATTCCTTTCGTTGAGCGTAACGATAGATCATATCGTAGTGACATCTTTTGTAAGGCGGCGCACTCGGAATGCAATACACTCAAAGAAAAAGCCCTTGTCAAGATTGGGCTTAACAAGGGCTGCTGGCGGGGCCGACGGGGCTCGAACCCGCGACCTCCAACGTGACAGGCTGGCGTTCTAACCAAACTGAACTACGACCCCGACAATGAAAATCCGAAATCCGAAATCGAAATCCGAAAGAAAACCTGGCGAGCGCGGGCGATTACATTCCGGCAGGGTCAGGCGACCCTACTCGGCGACTATTCTTGCGTCAGGCGACCCAGCTCGGCGGTACTTCTGAGGACACGGCACGCCGTGTCCCTACGGCGGTATTTTGGCGGACATGGCAGGCCATGTCCCTACTTGAATAATTTCGCCGCGTGGGCGATGACGGATTCGAACCGCCGACATCCTGCGTGTAAAGCAGGCGCTCTGGACCAACTGAGCTAATCGCCCGAACGGAGGGTCAGTGGCCGGAGTTCGCGGCACTGACGGCGCCCGGCCGACCGCTCTCTATGCTTTGGCCGATTTGGATTTGGGTTCTTTCAGAAAAATGGCGACGGGAATCACGACGCAGTAGCCCAGAACCAACAAAATCGGCGCCAAAGTCCGCGAAAGGAAACTGTCCACGGGCGGCTGCGCCAAGCAAATGTAGCCAGCGACAATAATTGCGATCCCCACGCATAAGCCGATGTAATTGATGCGTGTGAACGGCAATCGGAAGGCTGGAGCCCCTTTCTCCTTCTTCTTGGCGCCCTTGGGAGCCGGGCGCGCCTGCGCTTTGGGTGATGCCATCGCTTTTTCTTTCATCTTGCCAAAGCAAATTTATGAATTATTTGAAACTTTGTCAAGCGCAGCGGCAACCTCTCCCTCGTGCGCCGACTCGCCCTGCCCATTTTCGCACAAGACCATGATTTCTCTTGCGATGGCATCAAACCGCGCCGCCTGCTGACGCAAAGCATCTGCTCCCGATGTTTCGACTGAATTCTCAAAGGTTTCACCCCACTGCGCCAAGGAAGCCAATTGAAATTGCCGCCCAAGCCCCTTCATTGTGTGGCCCAAACGGCGAAGTCCCGCAAGATCATTCCTGCCCAGCAGCTCTTTCACAAGGTGGAAATTCCGGGAAGAAGTCTTTCTTCCGTTTCTCTCTTGCGTTCTATATACCTCCTATCAGCGATTATGTGACGGATTCTGATTGCTCGGTGGACGCCATGCCGCCGAAATCGGAGGTGCGTCATCTTGGCGAAGAGTTTGGAGAATCCGCTTCACTTCTGTCAAGTGCGTCGCGACGGTCGTCGTGTCTCCTCGTTTCACTCCATCATCAATTTGCTGTCCTAAGGAAGCCAAATCGGAACGGTCCACATACATGGCACTGCCGCGAAGATCATGCCCCAACATGCCGACCTGCTTCCAGTAGTTGGCATCCGATTCCGAAGGGAGCTCGTTCAGGAGCTGCTGAAAACCGTCCAAGAAAGTGGACATCGGAATCTGAAAGGTGGAACCGGTGAGGAGAGAGCCAAGCTTCTGCTGAAGCTCCTCCCGATGAAAGGGTTTGCGGAGTGCCGCGTCAATTCCAAGCTTTTTGAGTTCATCTTCCATGCTCTCATCAAGATATTCGGCTAACGCGAGTAACCGCGTGCGCCCAAGGCCTTTTCGGCGGCGCGCACCGTGAGCAAGAAGTCTTCCACTAAGAGGATCTGGGTCTCTTTGCCAGCGATTTTCTCTTCTTCAGCCGCGCTTGATGAACTGGCGAAGATTTCGTCCAATTTCTCCTGCAGCCGGGATACCACAATCGGTTTGGCCAGCACTGCTCTTACTTCGTATGCAGAAAGCTCCTGGAGAATTCTCTTGTCAATAATCCCAGAAGTCACAATCACCGGTATCTTTTCGTTTCGCGATTTCAGTTCAGCCAGAAGCTCCAGTCCGCTGCCTTTCGGCAGATGCAGATCCAAAATGATGGCTTGGGGCAAGAAAGTCGAAACGAATTGCATGGCCTGCTGAACCGTCTCAGCGAAGATAGGTTGAAAACCATTGTCCTCAAGAAAACGCCCAACGACTTTCTGGTGAACATGACTATCTTCCACTACAAGGATTAACGGCTGTTCGGACGAAGGAACCGAGAAGTCCTTGGCGGCTTTCCTCACCACTCTCAACAAGTGATCGGGATTGAAAGGCTTAGCCACATAGTCCGCAATTGAGAATTCCGCAAGCTTGCCTTCCAGTTCCTTGGGAGGCGTACCTGACAGAACAATGACCGAGGTGTGCTGATTTTCATCTTGTGCCCGTAGAGACGACAGGACTTGCACACCATCCATACCCGGCAGCATCATGTCCAACAGGATGACTTGAGGTTGTTCCTCGCGAGCAAGGCGCAGAGCTCTTTACCTGTGTAGGCACTCAGGCTCTCAATGCCGCCATCGCGGAGCGTCTTTCGAATGAATTCGTGGATAATGCGCTCATCTTCACATATCAAGACCTTGCCTGGCATAGCAGACCTCCATAACTGGCCGTTTTCGATGAAATCAAAAAGAAGCGCAGCAAATTCTCTGCCAGACCATGCTCGGCAAGAAGTAATAGTGGCACAAGGCATTTACTGCCTCGCGCCCTATGAAGAATCGCGAATGCTGTCGAGTGAAAACAGAGGATTGCGGGGGCTCTTACGCTCTATCGGAAGGGTTCATAGCATGGAGGTTCTAAGAGCTTGTGGATACGGAAGGTCGAGCCAGGTATACCAGTGGCAAACTGACTACGGCGACGGCCATTTTGACGATATACTGACCCAGAATCAGTTCCAGAATTGGAAAAACACCGACAAAGGCAATGGTGATGAAAAGAGCGCTGTCCACAAGAGTGGAGACGGCATTCGAAGTTACGACGCGCAGCCACGGACGAGCTCCCCAATGGAGGACGACCCAGTGATAGATTTCACGATCCACAAAAGAGCTCACCAAATAGGCCAAGAGACTCGCCACGACGATTCGGGGAGTCGAGCCCAGCACATTCGTGAAGGCCTCCGAATGGGGATAGAAAGTCGCCGCCGGAAGTGACACGGCAAACCCCATATAGAGAGCTAATAGGGCATTGGCTGCAAATCCTGTCCAGATGACCGTACGCAACCTCGCGTAACCCAGTTCACGATGAAGAACATCCAACAGAGTGAATGTTATCGCATAAAGGAAGATTGCCGCAGGGGCGACAATCGGGCCGAGTTGAATGGGTTTGGCGGCTGTCACATTAGAAATGATTTCGCAGGCGATGTAAATGCCAATCCAGATCGTGGTCATCCGAGATGTTCCTCGTTCCTCAGTTCTTGTGTCGCGGCGGATTGCCTTTCGATTCTCTCAAATACTCCGCATGGACCCGAGTCGCCATACCGCCGCGAACGCTGAATTCGCCGATTACCTCCATCCAACGCGGGCGAGCAAGCTTCACGAGATCATCGAGAATCATGTTGACCGCGGCTTCGTAATAGATGCCCGCGTTGCGAAACGCAAGGAAATAGTATTTGAGCGATTTCAGTTCAAGGCACAGCTTGTCCGGCGTGTAGCAAACGATGATCGTTCCGAAATCAGGCAATCCCGTTACCGGACAGACGGAGGTGAACTCCGAATTCTCGATGCGAATCGCATAGTCGCGGTCCGGGTTCGGATTCGGAAAGGTCGCAACCTCAGGTCTCGGTGGCTCAGCTTTTTTCGCAGTCGTTCTGGCTTTTGTCATTCTACTTCAGGAATAAGTATTCGGGAGGAACCATGAAAAGGGGCTCCGCGGGGTGATTACTCATACGCTGCAAAACATCCAATTCGTATCCTGCGGAGTCTTCAATCTTCGTTCGTGTGAACCAATCCAAGGGTCCGCAGGATTTGAAAAGATCCTCGAAGTTGATGAACTTGCGTTTCGGGAACTCGACAATTTCGACATAGCGTTTGGGAGAGAGTTTGGCTCGCTCACGCGCCAGCTTAAGCGCGTGTTCAAGCCCGCCAATGCGATCCACAAGTTTGAGCTCGAGACCTCGGCGC
>DYHQ01000053.1:7428-14319 GCA_020724065.1 Candidatus Puniceispirillum sp.
GACTCGGCCTTGACCGACGGAATCCACATAGGAGACCTCGAGATTCCTTCCTTTGCCGACTTTCCCCAAGAATCCATTGTAGAATTTCAGGAACAGCGTCTTTACATGAGCGCGCTCATCGTCCGTTAGGTTGCGCTCCGGAACTTCGATGTTGAGGAAGGGCAAACGAATTCCATGGCCAATGTCGGCATGATTGCCCGCGCGGACATGGTCAAAAGTGAAACCGGTTTTGTCACCAAAGCCGTTGTTATAGACAAATCCACCGATGACCCCTATGGAAGCCGTGATGGTATAGGGTGATGCGATAATCTCATCTCCATTCATACTAATCCAATAGCCGCCGGAAGCCGCCACATTGCCTTGCGTAACAATCATCGGTTTCTTCTCGGAAATCTTCTTGACTTGTTCATCCACGAGATCCGAGGGAAGGCCATCTCCTCCGGGCGAATCGGCGCGCAGAACAACGGCTTTTACGCGCTTATTCTTGGCAAGCTTCGAGAGCACGCCCGCGGTATGCCGGCCGCGAATTCCAGTCTCGAGGTCGCAAGGCCCAATCGCATAAACCAAAGCAATTTGCGGAGGCTCGCCCCACTCATCGCGCTCGGCCCGTTCTTCCTCGAGAGACCTCCAAGAAGCGAGATGAACGCTCTTCTTCCCTGAAACCTCCTTGGCGAAGTCTTTCGCTTTATCCCACCGCCCAATGGTGTCAACCAAGCTATACTGTACGGCTTCCTCCGGGAGGAAAATGACCACATTGTTGACAAGACTGTCAAATTGTGCGCGAGTCAAGCGTCCCGTAGCGACCATGTCTTTGGCATATTCCTCGTAGGCGTGGCTGACGAGTTCCTGGCGCTGTTCTCGATCCGCATCCGACATTTTGTCGCGCGAAAGCTGCTCGAACGCCGACTTGTACTTGAAGTATCTCCACTCATCCACGCCAATGCCGATTTTGTCGAAGAAATGCTTCCAGAAGGTCCGACCTTGAATGAATCCCTGGAGCGTCATCATGCCCTGCGGATCCATCCAGACCATGTCGCCGATGGAGGCCAGATAGTACTCCCACATTTCCGCGCGCTCAAGAAAGACGATGACTTTCTTCCCGCTCGTTTTGAAATCGAGCAGTTTCTCTCGAAGCTCCCAAACAAGCTCCGGGCCGCTGATCCAGCCCCATCCACTGGAAAATTCCGACAGATTCAGCGCGATACCTCCCACTTGTGGATCTTCTTTGGCCTCTTCAATTTCTTGAATCAAATCGAGGAGAGCGTTCCGTTTTGGGTCAAGATGGCGCGCCTTTTGATAGGTCAGATTGCCCTTCAAATCCATCTTCACATAAGTCTTGCCGCGATCAAAAAAGGATTTCACAGGCAACCCACTGACGAGAGTACCTACGCGCACCAGAGAGCTTGTTGTGGTTCGCTTCCTATCTTCATCATAATGAGAACTCTCATGGTAACCGATGTGCTCGAAGGTCAGACCCATTCGCACGCTGTAGGTTGTTGGTCTCTCGTCCCGTTCACTGAGATCCTCGGCTTTGAACGCCAAGCGAATTCCCGAGATGGGTTCCACTTCGATTCCGGCACCCCAATCCATGTGGTCGTCCTCTTCCGTTCCCTGCAAAGATATATCGCCGAAGAGTGTGGCTAAGGGAGTTCCAAAAGGTCTCAGCCCGATGTCCGCGACAGCGCGCCTTTCTGGATGCCTGAGCGCGAAAGCCACAGCCATTCCCAATGACGCATGACGGCAGGGCCTCCAAAGGCCTCCGAGCGTCAACAAGTTGTCTCGACGCTCCCGAACCTCATTGCCCCGCGAAAAAGCGTAGGCGGCTCCGAAGGCCATTTCCCTGTCTCCGCCCGCCAACGCGAATTGATAATCCGTAATTCTGCCTGCCCCACTGCGATACGCAGAATCGGGAAACATCATATTTTTCACGCCGAAACCCAAGCCGCCGCCGCCGAGAAAAAGGCCCCAATTGTCGAGGTAGTTCTCTCTAAAATCCTCGTTATTCCACATGAAAGCCACTTCTCCCCGTTTCATCATCGCCCAGACTGCCGGGTTGAAATAAGCACCAGCCGCACCTCCGGTTGCTCCCGGCGTGCCAGCCAAAAATCTGGATTCGAGGGCATAGTCAGGAATATGTTGAGCACCCGATTGGGCGAATCCGACTATGGACAAAACAACAATAAGTAGAAATCCCAAAAAGCGCTTTCTCATCGTTGTCCTCCGTATCTCCTGTTGGTTACGGGAAATCTTGAAGAGACCTTGTGGCAGCATCTCGCAAGGACTCGATTCGACTAATGTTGCAGTTGCGTTTCCATGAAGACAGGAACAACATCTTTCACGGCCACCCACGCCGCGTTAACGCCGACTCTGGCGCCCTCGGAACTTGAGCCGAGATAGGTTAGTGGAGCGTGGATAAAGTCCACCGCTTGGATTTGCCCCCGCATAGGAATTTGCACTTTGGTGAAGCACGGCTCGTGGCCGCAATCCCAAAGCCGGCCCTCCCATATATGCCCGAACTTCTCCCACACATCCGCACCCACGAAGCCTTCGACCGGACGAGGCACCGCGACTTCGTACCATTCCCCTTCTTTCCACCAGACTCGCACTGAAACGCCCGCGGCCAAAGTGTCAAATGGAATATCATAGACCCCGCTCTCGAATGTCGAATCAGAGGTCCGAAACTTCAGTCCGACAGGCTGGAGCGGCGCCACGGCGAGCGTAGCGAAATTGCGCGTTGACTTGCCCAGTTGCCAGAGCGATATGCCATAGTCCGTGCTGAACAAGAGAGAGTCACCCGACCGGGAAGCCGCGAGAACTTGGTCGCCGGAGATTCCCATGGCGCGCAAATTGGCCTCGAAGAATCCCCCGGAAGCAATTTCGTAAAGATAGAGGCGTGAATCCTCGGTCCCTTGCACGGTTTGACTATAGAGAACGAAGACAGAATCTTCAAAGGCGGCAATCCAGCTCGGCTTGCGCTTCCCGATGTCGGCGCTGTAAAGTCGGACGAATTTCTCGGTTTCGAGGTCAAACCACCCAAGACCGCTTACACTGGCACCGGACACCTCATCAAAGAGCATGAGCCCGAACCAAATGCGCCCCGCCTCGCCGTCAACGGCCCGCATTTCTTCTCCCAAAGACAGAGACGCATTGTCATCCAGCTTGCCGACTTTTCGGAGCTCTCGAAGCGCTTCGTCCGTCGGAGCAGGAAGCACATAGGTTTTGCCTGTTACCACACCCTTTGCCCACCAAAGTGTATCCCCTGATACGCCAAAGCGATCACCTTGGTAAGAGATGGTGTGACCGTCGTCCGCACGCGGCCTCTTAACCATGTTAACCGGAACGCAGGCCGGACGAGGCGCCTGTCGCTTCCAGATAGCCGTCCAGGCATCCCCTTGAAAATAGACGGCCGAACTGTCGGCGGATATCGCAGAAAAAGTGGTCAGAAAAGGAGCTTTGTCGGCTGCGATAAGGTCTGTCAGTCCCATAAGTGAACATAGGAAGATAGCCGCCGTTAAGGGGAGCCATCGCTCCGGCGTTTCCTTTGCGTTCACTCTGTTAGATGGGTTAGCGTTCACTTGTGTTTCAAATGGTGTGATTTCGATTTGGCGAGTGGCTTGGGTTAGAATGATTCGCGCGATTTCCAAGAAGGGTTGCCTGTCGAGTCATGCAGAGGACTAAGCAGCATCCAAATCGCCTTTCGGAGACGAAGGGAGACATGCGACATGCGTAGCGCTCAGCTTGCTGGGCACTCATGCTGCAGGAGTCTCCGACTGCGACCCGCTATGGCGATCTGGAAGATAACAACACCCAAATGGAGAACGGTATCGTGGGAGTTCATGGCCCAGCAAGCTGGGCGCTACGAGTTCAAGAACTGCCATCCGCGGGCGATTTCCTTAGAGAAGCATGCGTCAAGCATGCCTTATTTCAAGTAAACAAGGCGCGCCCAAGCCATCCCCGAGGCTCCCATTATCCTGACCAAGTAAACCCCGGTGCCCAGGCCCTCCGGCTCGAAGATAAATTCGCGTTCTCCTGCCAAGAAAACGCGCTCGGTGATGACCTTTCTTCCAGCAAGATCGAATAGCTCCAGAACATACCACCCATTCTTGGCGCCCGTTAGCCGCAGGCGAACCGAGCTGTTAAATGGATTGGGATAGGCGGATATCTGAAACGCGCCCGGATTGAGCTGCGGACGATAGGGCTCTGTATCGGAAACTGGGTCAAAGCGGACAATCGAAATACCGTTTGCAGTCGCCACAACAGCCAGTGTGTCTGAGCCAACTTCCTCGACATCAATGCGGCGAACCCCCGCACCCACATTAACCCACGCGACCTGCTCAGGAGGCATCTCGGTTTCTTTCAAATGGCTGACGGTTCCATTGGCCAGCCCGATGAGCGTTTGATAGCCTCCTCCTTCGCAGACGGCTCGAACAGCTGCCGGAGCCGCATAGGTGCCGGCTTGGCTGAGCGGACTTGCATACAGAGTGAGAAGAGTCGCGCCGCTCGCTACATCCACATAAGGATTGGAGTATTCCAGCGGAGTAAGGGATTGTCCCGCTCCAAACTGCGAGCGCCGTGTCGGGTGAATGGGATCCGAGATGTCGAGCTCAATGGCTCCATTGGTTCCCCCGGCATAAATACGGCGTGTGGGCCAATGCAAGGCAACGGAACTGGCCGCATGAGTGTAGCCTGCCAAGAATCGCGGCAGTGACGGATTTCGAAGCCCCAAGATGGCGACCGTTGTGCCCGTCGCAACAGCGAGAATTGTATCTTCGACGGCGAGGTCGAGACAAGATCCGGTCAGGATGACCGAATGAACCAAGGCGGGTGCGGTGGGATCGGAAATATCCACAACGGCCACCGCGCTGCCTGCACAGTAGGCATAGTCGCCCGCGACATCAACGGATTGTAGTACCATAGTCAAGTCAAGCTGTCCGAGGATATTGGGAGAGGCAGGACGGGCGATAGAAACGATTGTCAAATTGGTAGAACCTACGGTATAGGCAAGGGTATCCCGCACGACCACACCCGTTCGATTCGGCAGATTCAGAGAACCGACAATTTCCATTCCATGCATTGCGCGAGGAACAAGCCCGCCCAGAAGCAACACGAGCGCAAGACTCCCGGCAAAGAAGAGTGAGAGCCTCTGACTATTCCGATAACTTCGCCACATCACGACCTCCAATGCACATTTCACCAAATCCATCCCCCAAAAGGTCGCAGGTTTCTTCTGTCTAAAGGTAAGAAACTCCCGAAGGATTTGCAACTCAAACCGTTTGCCTTAGCGCGAGGCGAGAAACACCTTTGGGACAACTTGATTATGTTGATTTTTCTTTTAGCTTTGATCTATCGAATTTCCTCTGCAGAAAGGACTCTCCGATGCCCAAATCTTCCGTCCCTTTTGAGCATTCCCCTGCGTTCCGTTTGCGGCGATTCATCAATTGGTTCCCCATGGGCCTGACCTATGCTTTCCTCTACATGGGCCGCTACAACCTGACCGTGGCCAAAAACGCTTTGGGCGAACTCATGACCAAGGAGCAATTCGGAATTATTTTTGGTGCTGGTACCATTATCTACGCCATCTCGTTTCTTATTAATGGGCCTCTAACCGACAGGATTGGGGGGAAGAGAGCGATTCTTGCCAGCGCCATCGGTGCCGCTGCGATGAATGTCCTCATGGGAGTGCTGACTTATTTCCTTCTCCTCGAAAAGCTCACCATCAATACGGCTCTGATTTTCTCCGTGATCTATTCGGCGAACATGTACTTCCAGAGTTTCGGAGCCGTGGCCATCGTGAAGGTGAACGCCTCGTGGTTTCATGTGCGCGAGAGGGGAACTTTCGGCGGGATTTTTGGTGTGCTCATATCCCTGGGGCTCTACTTCGCTTTCGATTGGGGATACGCCATTGTTCAGGCAACCAAAGCGCAAGTGGACACCCATCTGAATTTCGTTCAGATTCTCCTGCGTCGCACCTTAGGAATGGAAGGCAGCGCCATTGACCAAACCTGGTGGGTGTTTTTCATTCCCGCCGCCATTCTGGCCGCCTTTTTCCTGTTGGAGCTCTTCCTCCTGCGCGACCGCCCAAGTCAAGCCGGATTCAAGGATTTCGACACGGCCGATGCCTCGTCCGGAGAGGAAGACAAACCTTTCCATCTGGGGGAGATTCTAAAGCGAATTCTCACGGACAAAGTCATCATCACGATTGCCAGCATCGAGTTCTGCACGGGTGTCCTGCGAAATGGAATCATGCACTGGTATCCCATTTTTGCCAAGGAGTACCTGCGCCTGCCTTCCGAACATTTCTTGCGGGAGAATTGGGGATTAATCCTGATGCTGGCAGGAGTATGTGGCGGGCTCCTTGCCGGTATTCTCTCCGACAAGGTGTTTGGTTCGCGTCGCGGACCGGTGGCCGCTCTGCTCTATGGCTTGATGCTCAGTCTGACCATCGTGATGGGCTTCGTGCTCGATGTGAATCCGTTCGTTTTGGGAACGATTGTCGGTCTCATGTCCCTTTGTGTGATCGGGACGCACGGAATGCTCTCGGGAACTTCGACGATGGACTTTGGAGGGCGGCGTGCGGCGGCTACGGCCGTCGGCCTCATTGACGGATGCGTTTATCTGGGAACGGGAGTGCAGTCACTCTGCCTCGGATTCCTGACGACCCAAAACTGGAACTATTGGCCGCCATTTCTTGTGCCCTTTGCTATCTTTGGTCTTGTGCAGGCGATACGAATCTGGCACGCCTACCCGCAGGCTCGCCACAAGAAACAGTAGATGAGAGCTTTCCGTGAGCGCTCCTCCCCTCAGTCCTCGCTTTGTTCTTCTGCCTGCTGTTTTGGCCGTGGCAACCTCATCGCTCTTTATTCGACTGGCAGATGTGTCTCCCGTGGCCGC
>DYHQ01000004.1 GCA_020724065.1 Candidatus Puniceispirillum sp.
GCCGTCCCCAAAGTTGACGACATTCACCAGCCAAAAGCCTTTTGACGCCCTCAGCAGAATGCGAAAGTTCTCGCGCAGGCTCAGGGGTTTTTCTTCTGTCGTCGTCGTATCCTCCTTGCTCGTGTTTCTATGAAAATGCGCTCAACGCTCGCTGTTGCCAACCTCGTAGGGGCATGGCGCGCCATGCCCGTACTTCCAATGTCGAACAAACCTTTTCGGAAATTGCGCCAAGCGGGACGCTCCCGCGTCCCGCACCCCCCCACCGAGGACGGTGGGGGATAGTAATTGATGAACAACTCGACTTTTCGATAAACGGCACTAAGATAGCAGGATGTTAGGAGAAATGCAAGAGAAACCGGCGCCTTGTAGGGTGTGGGTCTGCGACCCGTCCGATTGTTGCGGGCGATCAAGCGATCTGCCTCGGCGAGAATAGGCACCGACGGGCACGGCGCGCCATGCCCCTACCTTCCGGAGAAATTGGCGGGGCGCTTCTCGAGGAAGGCGGACAAGCCCTCTTTGGAATCGGCAGTGGCGATGGACAGGCCGAAAAGCGTCGCTTCGAGATTCAGGCCATCTTCAATGGACATTTCCAAGCCCTTGTTCGCTGCTTCGAGAGTGTAGCGAACTGCCATCGGACCAACTTTGAAAATCTCGCGTGCGATGTTGCGAGCTGTCGGAATCAGCTCCGCTGGAGAAGTCACGCGGTTGACCAAACCGATTCGATAGGCTTCGGCGGCGTCCATCATCGCCCCCGTTGTCAGCCATTCAATCGCGCGACCAAGTCCAATGAGTCTCGGAAGGCGCTGCGTGCCACCATAGCCGGGAATGACGCCCAATTTCACTTCGGGCTGACCGAATTTCGCGCTTTCGGACGCGATGCGAATGTGGCATGCCATGGCAATTTCGCAGCCGCCGCCGAGAGCGAAACCGTTCACTGCGGCGATTGTGGGCTTCAGCATGTTCGCAAGATGATTGCATAGTCTTTGTCCTCGCAGACAAAAATCGCGCGCCCCGACGGGCTCCAGTTTCGCAAGCTCACTGATGTCCGCGCCGGCGACAAAAGCTTTTTCACCTGCACCGGTCAGAATCAATGCACCGATGGAATCGTCCGATTCGACGCGAACGCATACATCCAGCAACTCTCTGATGACACCGCCACTCAAAGAATTCAGAGCCTTTGGCCGATTGATTGTAACTAATGCAATTCGCCCGTCCAATTCCCAGAGAAGATTCTCGTAGCTCATAGAAACTCCTATCGTTGTTCTCTTTTCAATTTGATGTGGATGGTGAAGATCGAAGGTGTTTGTAAGTTATCATTTTCACATTCAAAAGCAAGTAAGATAACGGGGGGAACATTTTGAATTGGGATATTGTTTAAGAAAAGGAATTTTTTTTACTGAAGAGAATTAGCGAAACTTTTCACAAAGTGTTCGGCTTGCTTTTCTGGAATATTTCTTGTATAATTCAAAAATTGAGGGAAATAGGCCTCTAATCAGTGAATTTTCCACAACTAATCCATTGATAATTCGCGTCTTCCATCATGGACGGCGCTGACCATAGAATTCAGGAGAACGACAATGGCACGACAGACGGTAACGATTGACGGGAATGAAGCGGCCGCCTATTCCGCCTATCGAATCAACGAAGTCTGCGCAATCTACCCGATTACGCCATCATCGAATATGGGCGAACATTGCGATGATTGGGCAGCCGCAGGAATGAAGAACATTTGGGGTACAGTCCCTATTGTCCAAGAGATGCAGAGCGAGGCGGGCGCGGCGGCGGCGGTCCACGGCGCGCTGCAAACCGGCGCTCTGACGACGACTTTCACCGCGGCACAGGGATTACTGCTCATGATTCCGAGTATGTTCAAGATTGCCGGAGAACTCACTCCGACGGTTTTTCACATATCCGCGCGAACGGTGGCAACGCACGCCCTCTCCATTTTCGGAGATCACAGCGATGTGATGGCAGTGAGGTCCACCGGTTTTGGGTTGATTGCCTCCAACTGTGTGCAGGAAGTCATGGATTTCGCTCTCATCGCGCAGGCGGCATCGCTGAAATCGCGTGTCCCTTTCATCCATTTCTTCGACGGTTTCCGCACTTCGCATGAAGTGCAGAAAATCGAAGTGCTCGAACCTGACGACATGCACTATATGATTCCGGATGAGCTCGTGCATACGCATCGCCAGCGGCGCATGACTCCCGAGCGGCCAATTCTGCGCGGTTCATCTCAGAATCCTGATGTTTTCTTCCAAGCGCGCGAAACCTGCAATCCCTACTACTTAGCTTGCCCGGATATTGTGCAGGAGACGATGGATCAATTCGCGAGTCGCGTCGGACGCCGTTACCATCTGTTTGATTTTGTCGGTGCACCGGATGCGGAACGGATTGTCATCCTCATGGGCTCGGGCGCGGAAACCGCGCAAGAAACAACGGAATGGTTGAATGCCCGCGGAGAGAAAGTCGGCGTGATTAAGGTTCGTCTGTACCGGCCGTTTTCAGTCAAGCATTTCATCCACGCTCTGCCAAAGACGGTCAAAGCGATTGCCGTTTTGGATCGGACAAAGGAGCCCGGAAGTATCGGTGAGCCGCTCTACCAAGATGTCATCGCGGCTATTCAGGAAGGCATCACGGCCGGCGAAGCGTCTTTCTCTGCATTCCCGCGGGTCATCGGTGGTCGCTACGGCCTCAGCTCAAAGGAATTCACTCCGGCGATGGTCAAAGCCGTATTCGATGAGCTTGCCAAGACGAATCCGAAAAATCATTTCACGGTCGGAATCACGGAAGATGTAACTCACAGCAGTCTGGAATGCGATCCCGCTTTCTCCATCGAACCGGAAAATGTCTTCCGCGGCAAATTCTATGGACTGGGTGCCGATGGCACCGTCAGCGCGAACAAGAATTCCATCAAAATCATCGGGGAGGGCACCGATTTCTTTGGACAGGGCTTTTTTGTCTATGATTCAAAGAAGGCGGGCGCGGTAACGACTTCGCATCTTCGCTTCGGTCCACAACTCATTCACTCGACCTACCTGGTGGACAAAGCGAATTTCGTGGCCTGTCACCAATCGGTATTTCTTGAACGCTACGACATGCTTTCGGACACGGTTCCGGGCGCCATCTTCCTCCTCAATACCCAGGCTCCGCCCGACAAGGCATGGGACACTCTGCCGCGCGAAGATCAGGCGGAGATTATCAAGAAGAAGATGAAATTCTTTGTGATTGACGCCTACAAGGTGGCACGCGAAACCGGAATGGGAAGCCGCGTGAATACGATTATGCAGACTTGCTTCTTCGCACTTTCCGGTGTGCTCCCCAAAGAGGAAGCCGTGAAAAAAATCAAAGATTCCATCAAGAAGACTTGGGGCGCGCGAGGGGATCAAATTGTGCAGATGAATTTCGCCGCGGTGGACAGCGCTCTTGCCAACCTGCATGAAGTCAAAGTGCTCGACCGAGTGACGAGCAATTTTTCGAGGCCACCGGCTGTGCCCTACGAAGCCCCCGATTTTGTAAAGGATGTCCTGGCAAAGATCATCACGGGCAAGGGTGACGAGATTCCCACCAGCGCGATGCCTGAGGACGGCACCTTCCCCACTGCGACAACCCAATGGGAGAAGCGAAATATCGCTCTCGAAATTCCTGTGTGGGATCCGGAGACCTGTATTCAAGACGGCAAGTGCGTTTTGGTCTGTCCTCATGCGACCATCCGCCAGAAAGTCTATCTTCCTGAAGAATTGGCTGGCGCACCGCCAACCTTCAAATCCACGGACTATCGTGGAAAGGAGTTTCCCGGTCATAGATACACTTTGCAGGTGGCTCCCGAGGACTGTACCGGTTGCCGTTTGTGTGTCGAGGTCTGTCCGGCCAAGAACAAGCGCGAACCCGGGCGAAAGGCAATCAATATGGAGCCTCAGCCGCCGCTGCGAAAGGCCGAGCGTGAGAATTACGCCTTCTTCCTCGCATTGCCCGAAGTGGACCGAGGCAAGGTGAAGATCAACACAGTCAAAGGTTCCCAGCTACTGCAGCCGCTCTTTGAATACTCGGGCGCCTGCGCAGGGTGCGGTGAGACGCCGTATGTCAAGCTCGTTAGCCAGCTCTTTGGAGACCGTGCTGTCATTGGAAATGCGACGGGTTGCTCGTCTATCTATGGCGGCAACCTACCGACAACGCCGTGGTCTGTCAATCGTGAAGGACGCGGCCCGACATGGAACAATTCGCTCTTTGAAGATACGGCGGAATTTGCCTACGGCTTCCGCCTCACTCTTGACAAGCACAAGCAATACGCCGAGGAACTACTGAAGAAACTGGCTGGGAGAATTGGCGATGCGCTTGTTGGAGCTCTACTCAACTCAGATCAATCCACAGAAGCGGGAATTATTGCTCAGCGTGAGCGTGTTGAGTTGCTCGGGAGCAAGCTGCTTCAACTCGACTCGGATGACGCTCGCAATCTGCTTAGCGTCTCAGATTATCTTGTTCGCAAGAGCGTCTGGGGGATTGGTGGAGACGGATGGGCCTACGACATCGGCTATGGCGGCTTAGACCATGTGTTAGCTCAGGGGCGCGATGTCAATCTGCTCGTGCTCGACACCGGTGTCTATTCTAATACGGGTGGGCAATGTTCAAAGGCAACGCCAATGGGTGCGGTGGCGCGATTCGCTGCCGGAGGGAAGCCGACGCCACGCAAAGACCTCGGACTCATGGCGATGAGCTATGGAAGCGTCTATGTCGCTCAAATCGCTATGGGGGCAAATGATTTGCAGACCTTGAAGGCGTTGTTGGAAGCGGAAAGCTATCCGGGACCGTCTCTCATCATTGCCTATTCCCACTGCATCGCCCATGGAATTGACATGGCGAGGGCCATGGAAAATCAGAAGGCGGCCGTCGAGAGCTGCGCTTGGCTTCTCTACCGATATGACCCGCGCCTGACACAGCAAGGCAAGAACCCCCTGCAGCTCGATTCGAAGGCGCCGAAGATTCCCGTTGAGCAATGGGCTTACATGGAAACCCGTTTCAAGATGCTGACAAAAAGCAAACCCGATGAAGCGCGACGGCTGATGGAACTGGCTCAGAAAGATGTGCTGGCCCGGTGGAATTTCTACAAGCAACTTGCGAGCATGAAGTATGAGCTGAATGCCGAACCCGTGCAGGAAGAGCCCGCGTTGAAATCGGCAGAGACGGTCTCGTCGTAGGTTTTTCTGGCTGCGGTCTGAGTTCTGACGAAAGCCCGAAACGAACTGTGCTTCGGGCTTTTTCGCGAGAAGACCTCGTGCCGTTTCTCGAAAGGTTGTGTCACTTATTGATCCACTGGCCCCCCACCGTCCCCGGTGGGGGGGCATGCGGGACGCGGGAGCGTCCCGCCCAGTAAATCAGGAAAGCCAATGCGAATTCAGACCGCTTTCATCAACGAATAACCACAAACTTCCCGACTTGAATATTGCCGAGGTTCAGCTCTGTGTGATCCTCGACACTGAACAGATATAATCCGGAAACAATCTGCTGCGTGTTGCGTGAGTTCAGGTCCCAGCTTTCGCTGCTTGGAGAGTACCAGCCGATGTTTTTGTCTCCGGCGATGTTGTGAGGGATTATGGCGACCAAATCACCGGCCACCGTGAAAACGCGAATGAGGCATTTTTCGGGCAGGTTGACGAAGTCAAGACGGCGATCCGTTTGCGGAAAAAACTCCGTCGTGCCGTCATCCTGATTTTCCCAGCGGAGGCCGCCGGAATGATTCGTCGTGTAGTCCTGGTAAGCCCGATAGGGATTCGGCACGGCGCGCACCTTGCCTTTTTCGTCCTGCGCGGGTGCAATCAGCACGGCGTTTGCTGCCTTGGCGTTTTCTTGGGGTGGAGTGCCGGTGTGCGGGTCACCGAAATCGTACGCCGTCACCGCATACCATCGCGGAAAAAGTGGCGCCGCGCTGCGAATCCGGTATTCGTAGGTCGAATCGTCAAAACGGATTTCGCTCATTCCAATGTTCGGGCCAACCGGCTTTCGATAATAGGTTTGTCCGGCAAACGAAGTCTCCGCGGGCGCATTTTCGCGGATGTCAGGAATTGTTGCCAAACAGTCCAGCACAGAGAAGTAGGCCCAGTCCACACGGTCGTGAACGGCCAAGAGTGAAAAGGAATTTTCATGATTCTCATTGGCCACATAGACTTGATAACCCTCGAAATCCTGTATGTCGGAGAAAGGATCTGTATATTCGGGATTTTCCGAGGAGTTTCTCGACCATCGCAGTAGGATATCCCGACCCACGATCTCATACCCCAGCCCTCCGACATTGTGAGTATTAGGGTGCTTCAGCAGAGGATACAGGAGTGCCGGTACAGGCGGCGGAGGTGGACCGCTGAAGTCCGGAATTCCATCGCCTTCATCCAACACACCGTTACCGTTCATCCATCCCAAATCGAGCGTCCCATATTTTGGGTGTTCGATCATGAGAGTGGTAGGGATAAGGTTGTCCTCTCCAGCGTCCAATCGTCCATTTCTCTCGGTTCCATCAGGATCCGGCCCCAAATAGATTCCTCGAAATGCACCAAAATAGGAGACGCTGTCTCCGATATCCAGCGAATAGAGGCCATCCGTTCCGACATCTTCGCCAAACCAACCATCATCATCCGAGTCCACCATCGGATTGTCGTAGACGCGAGCGGCCCAGGCCGCCGTATAGCGGAAGCCCGAGAAGTCGAACTTCCCGGGGTCAATGTCCGGCCAACTGTTCTGAGGATTATTGAAGTCGTGGAAACTTCTTCCGGCAACATAGGCGACGGTCATATTGAACTTTTCACCGGGGTTCAGGCGATAGACGCGATTACTATCCAAATCAATGTAGTCAAAAATACCCAAAGGCCCCCAAGACAGAAGATACCGTGTATCATAACCATTGGCGAGATCGGTGGTCAGTTCGGCGGGGGTCGCATCGTCTTGTCCGGGGATGCGCCAATCGTGCACCTCTAATTCGTGCGTAATCGGATTGATGAAACTCTGAGTGCTGGCGGCGATGTAAGTCGGATCATCTACCCAGACCTGGTCATAATCAAATTCCCGATTCGACAGGATGAAATATCTGCGGTCATCTCCAATCGGAGTGCCGTAAACGCGAGTCCATTCACCCTCGGCATCGTCGTCTTTCCAGGAGGGACCAAAATCCAAATCGGAAACACCGTTCGAGATCCACCAATTGAAACTCGTTCGCAGGCGTGGATTTGGCGCTCGAACGACGCGCGAGCCAGTGATATGCGGGCTGGCAAAATCGCTGCCGGTATAGACCTCGTACGGGCGGCCATCATTGTCCGCGATCCAGGCAACATGGATGATCACACTGTCGGGAGCGCCGTCCGGTCGGTCGAAATAGTAGTAGCGCTGAAAACCGCAGATGTCATCTTCAAACCAATGCGGCTGCTCCCACTCCGCCCCGACATCGGCGTCAATATAGAAACCGATATAGAGATTCCGAAGGTATTTCGAGGCGATGTTTTCAATCTCGTAGTCAATGATGATGAAATCATGCGCGTAATTGTTCGACCATGAGTAGGACTTCTGCACGACTTTGATCCCCAGAGGAGCGTGCTTGTCCCCTACGAAGTGGTCATCTTCGACCCAGTAAGGATCCGTCAGCGTGTCCGTATAGGTAATGACAAAATCCTGGTCAGAAACAGCCATGGTGTCGCTCACATATTCCCCGAGGCGATTGAAAGCTCGCGGCCGAGTGGATCGTTCGACGATTCGCCCCTCTTCCCCTTCGGCAGGCCAGAATTCCGCAATCGTAGGTGTTTGCCATCCATCGGTACCCGTGGAAACCCGCGGAAACTCGTATCCATGTTCGAGGATGATCGCCCCGATCCAGAGAGCTCCTTGGTAGAGATATTGCACATTCCCGCCTCCCGGAAATTCGCACTGCGGCGCCCAAGTTCCCGGATATTCCGGATCGTCCATGCCGCTGCCGCCCCAAAGGGAATAGTTGCCGAAATAGCCGTAATTCGTGAAATTCATCCACAGATTCCCCGCTCGATGCACCCGATTCTGGACATTCGGATTGGCGACCGCAATCCGCTCAGGGCCACGGGGAGCTGCATACTCCTCACTGTTTTCCCCCCATAGAGGGGAAATCCAGGAGAAAGAAATCAAGAGAAAAAGAATGGCCGACCGACCTATCCCCATTTGTGAAACGGCCATATCTGAGCGTTGCTGCCTATTCAATCCAGCGCGCCGAGAAGAACGGACAAAGATGCTCATTCATCGCTCTCGGAATTAGAAGAATCCCAATAATGAAAAAAACGCAGATAATACATTCCATGGCAAAGGCACAGTAAATATACACAAAACTTCTCTATGGTGCAAGGCTTGCTTCTGATGGACGCTTTTCGTAATTTAGTTGTAGAAAGACGCTCCAGAGCCAAACAAGTAGTCTCTGAAACCATCCAAAGAAGAGCACCAAAATGAACTATTTCCGGATGTTCCCCATACTCGTCCCTTTCTTTCTTATTAGCCTCCTCTCTGCCCTACCGCTGCGATCAGATAGCGTGGACGGCCCATATTGGATTTTCTTTGCCGATAAAGGGAGTGAGAGAACAGCGCTGCCAAAGGCATTGGATGACTCACGCGCGACATTGGACTCCCACGCTCGCTGGCGACGAGCCAAAGTGCTGCCGCATCTCGTTGATGAACTCGACTTGCCTGTCGCACCACACTATCATGAGGCCGTCTCGTCATGCGGGGCACACCTGCGTTTCACAAGTCGTTGGCTGAATGCTGTCAGTGTGGATGCCGACGCCGAGGCCTTGGACAGAATCTGCGGTCTCCCTTTTGTTCGGAAGGTGCAGCCTGTCGCGAAGTATTGGCCGTGCGACCGAAATCTCAGATGTGAGCCATCCAGCGTTCTGGGAGAGGAGAAGACCAATTCTCACTTCGATGACCCCGATTACGGTCCCTCGTTCGGTCAACTCGAACTGTGCCATGTGCCGGCCATGCACGCACGAGGTTTGACCGGTAATGGCGTTCGGCTGTGCCTCCTTGATACAGGCTATTGGCTGGAACACGAAGTCTTTGACAGTGCGAATGTCATCGCGACGTGGGATTTCATCAACGGAGACAGTATCGTCTGGAATGAGGACGGACAAGACACGGTATTCCAGCACGACCATGGGACCATTACGCTCTCCGTTGCTGCGGGGAAAAGAGACGGCAGCCTCTACGGCCCGGCTTTCGGTGCGGAACTCATTCTCGGCAAGACGGAGGATGTTCGCAGCGAGACCCCGATTGAGGAGGATTACTATGTGGCAGGTTTGGAATGGGCAGACAGCTTGGGAGCGGATGTTGTCTCCTCAAGTCTCGGCTACTTAGATTGGTACACCTTTGAAGACATGGACGGAAACACGGCAGTGACCACAATCGCAGTGGACATCGCCGTCTCGCGGGGCATGATCGTCTGCACAGCGGCCGGCAATGAACGCTTGTCAGAATGGGGACATATCATTGCACCGGCGGATGCCGACTCTGTGATAGCTGTTGGAGCTGTCGACAGCTTAGGGGATATTGCTTATTTTTCCTCGCCGGGCCCCACATTCGACGGACGTATCAAACCGGAGGTCTGCGCGCATGGTTTTGGCACCTACGCTGCTATACCCTGGTTTGGCCCCAGCGGTTATCTGCGCGCTTCGGGTACTTCACTCTCGACACCTATTATCGGTGGCATCTGTGCGTTACTCTTAGAGGCTCACCCGGATTGGACTCCCATGCAGTTGCGCGAGGCTCTGCTGATGACCGCGAGTCAGGCCGTGTCGCCTGACACCAATTATGGGTGGGGAATTGCGAACGGTCTGGCCGCGTTGGACTATTTCGAGACGGTTCCGCACCAAATAGCGTTCGCTCCTCAAAAGGGGATCCTTATCGAAGCTTACCCTAATCCGACCAACAGCCTTGTCACTTGGAACATCAAAATCCCGGAAAGGCTGATTGGCTCTTTCACTGTAATGGACATTCTCGGACGCAACGTTGCACACATGCCAAGGAGCCAATGGGTCTCAGGCCGTCATCGCCTTCCTCTCGATGCAACGAATCTGCCGTCGGGCATGTATTTTGGTCGCTTTGAGACAGCGATTGGACAGACAGTCGGCAAGGTCGTTGTGCTCAAATAATCCGCAACGATAACTCCGAATCCTCGCCATGACTTTGCTCAAGAAGGTGCGTACCCAATTCTCTCCCGGGCTCCTTCCGCTTTGGCTCGCCGGTTTCATCTCGACCTGTGGTGACGAAATCAGTTGGATCGCGTTTCTTTGGCTGCTCTATGATCTGACCGGTTCGAAACTGGCGACGGGATTGGTTTGGTCGCTCCAATTCCTGCCGGTCATCTTGTTTGGGCTTTTTGCGGGAGTCTTGGTGGATCGATTCAACCGTCGTCGTGTTATGATGGTCGCCGATTTTGCACGAGCGCTCCTGATCGCAGCGATCCCTCTGCTGCTTGTCTCGGGCCACCTCAGAGGAATTCACTTGGGCATCGTTGCGTTCATGATTTCCGCCTTCTCAACCGCTTTCATGCCCGCCCGCGATGCTCTCGTTCCCGAGCTCGTCGAAAGAGAGAAGCTGACTCAAGCCAATGCGCTCATCCAAGGCTCCCACAACCTTGCTTTTTTGATCAGCCGGATTGGCTGCAGCCGCACTGCCTCTCCTGAAGCTTCAGGGCCTCTTCTACATGGATGCCCTTTCCTATTTGGCCTCGCTTGTTTGTATCTGGCGAATCAAGAAATCTCAAGATGCTCGCCAATTAATGCCATCGGCGACATTGGAGACCGAGCTGCCGCCACCACACTCCCTGCGAGAAGGACTTGCCTTTGCCTTGCGCGACGGCCGCATCCGCGGATTGCTTTTCCTTACCGCGGTGAACAATCTTTTCATCATGGGGCCTGCCATCGTCGGATTTCCCATCTATGTGAGGGATCACCTCGGGCGTGGGCCGGAGGGTTTGGCCAGCATGGATGCCGCGTTCGCCGCCGGCATGATTGTGGGAAGTTTCGTTCTTCATCGCTGGGGAAAACGACTGCCCAAAGGCCGCGTGATTCTGAGCGCGATTGTCTTTGACGGACTCACCTTCATTCCTCTGCTATGGACAAACGAGCTCTGGGCAAGCATGCTCCTCATCTTCATCCACGCTCTCGGGGTACCCTTCATCATTGTTCCCCGCACCACCATGATTCAAGAAATCGTGGCGCCTCGCATGCAAGGACGCGTCTTCAGCATGCTCAACCTGGCTGTCTTCGGACTCACGGCTCTGAGTGCCGCCCTAACGGGAATCGCAATGGAATGGGTCTCCATTGCTGAACTCTACGCCATCATTGGCACGCTGGCTGCATGCGTTGGACTTGCGGGCTGGACACTCCGCGACCTGCGCTGTGCAAGATAGGCCTGTCCCCCGACAGAAATAGGCCCCTCTCGACCTCCCCTTCCATATTATAACCTCCCATCGGGCATGAAATCCACTGCGATCCACGGGTGCGACCTTTTCATCGCAGTCATGTCTCGGAAGAATCACTTTTGCAGATATTGCCGGCTATCGTATTTGTTCAACTCTCGATTCTTCAACGGGCATCAAAAGTTGGAACCTGCGTATTTCCCTTTCCCAACTATAGGCTGCGTCGTTTGCGTCTATAGTCATTCTCAAAAGTCGGCTGCGATGTCGGGACCCGCCGAGCCGGGTTAAGTCTTCGCAACCCGGCCCGAATCAGAAACAGATATCGCAACTTACTTTTGGGAATCACTATATGTGTGCGCTGATTTTAGCACGATTTCAGTTTGTTTTATGGCGATTCTTGAAAGTCCTCCGACATGTCAGGTCGCTGGACAAGGGGTTGAAACCCCTTGCCTTTTGCCCGGGGAAGCGGCTTTAGCCCCTTGCGATGTCGGCCCACTTTTGGGGCGTGTTGCCCAAATCGCAGGCAGCCCGCCCTTTGTCCAATTCAGGGGATGCCGGAAGTCTCGGGTTGTCTCAGAACGACTCGAAACGCTCTGCTGTCTCTCGGATTCCGGCCGGGCGAGGACGCCCGGCTCGGCGACCTCGATCTGGGCAACACGCCCTTTGAGAACCGCTATAATATGGATAGACTTCGGCATGAGTGCTTGCGTGCGATGAAGTGAGTGGGGAGGTCGTGGAGGGCCGAGAAGGCGGTGGCGTGGGCTGCCGCCTTTTTCATTGTGGGTGGAGTTATGAAATCGTGGGAGGAGTTGTCTCGGTTCCCTGGCCGATGGCGGCTCGTCTGAGCCACCACCATCCCGCTGCGAAAAGCACGATGGCGACAGCGACAAATCCCCAAGGCAGAAGTTCCCTTTCGTCCAGCCGAAGGCCGCTCATCTTTGAAAGAGCCTCCTGCTGTCGCTGACCAAAGAAGGCCAAGGCGTTGCACAAGGCATGACCGAACATGGCAGGCAAAATCGATCCCGATTCAACGGCCAAAATCGCCAAAACGAATCCCAAGAAAGCCGTAGGCAACAAGCGATAGGGATCCAGATGGAGGATGCCGAAAACGACGCTGACAGCAAGCACGGCTCGGGCCTTGCCCAATCGCGGCAGCCAGGCTCGCAGCAGATAGCCTCGACACAGCAATTCCTCGCAGACTCCTGGAAGAACGGCAATGTACATCAGTGCGTGCCAGGGCGGCAAGGCGTTGAATTGAGCGAAGAGACCTTCAAATTGTTCGAGAAGGCTACTCGGGAAAGGAAAAATGAGGTTTTGTAGTGAGGCAAGTTCGACGGCCAGAAGCCATCCCCCCACAGCGAATATCAGCGAAGGGAGCCAAGCGATCGTGGGCGGTATTGCCAGTCCAAGAGAACGGCGCATGTCATGCCGACCCCATCGGAGCGCAAGAAGGGGTGGCAGAAGAATCAATAGAATCTCTGTCTTAAGCAATCCACGCACCAGATTCGCGCTCTGCCATCGGGAACCGACGAAGAAAACCAGAATCAGGACAACAATAAAAATGAAGAGAGCCCCCGAGGCGCTGGGAAGAGGTTGAGCGATGAGCGGACGCCTAAAGGGGGACCAGCGTACCTCCTCGGCATGGCGAAAAAGCACCGACTCACGCCGAAACTGCGAAATCGCCCAATGCAGTGATAGCCCCGCGAGAAGGCAAGATGATAAGAAAGTCAACACAGACTCAACAAACGGGTACCGACCCACAAGAAATTCTTTCGTCAAGAGAGAAATGTTGATAATCGGAACAAGCGAGAGGGATGGAGAGATTTGCGTGCCGGGCAACGCCGAGACAATCGCCGGAAGAATCACCACCATATAGAGAGGCGTCAGAAGATTCTGACCTTCTTTGTAGCTGCGAGCCGGCGTGGCCACCGCCATGCAAATGGCACTGAAAAAGACAGCCATCGGCAACAGGATTAGGGCAACGGAGACCAGGGCGAGCGGCGTGATTCCAAAGCCAAAGTGCCCCATTGTCGTCCCGGCCTCCCCAAGTCTCATTCCCCATGAAAATGTCAGTCCCATCGAGCCAATGTTCAAGAAAGTCGTGATCAGCGAGATAGAGAGAATGGCAATGAATTTCCCATAGACGATTTCGCTGCGATACGCCGGAGAGACGAGCAAGGTCTCCAGTGTGCCGCGTTCCTTCTCCCCCGCCGTCAGGTCAATGGCGGGATAAAATGCTCCCATCATGGCCATGATGATCAGAAGATAGCCCAGAAACTTCCCCAAGACGAATCCCGACATCTCCTCGCTCGTCGCGACATTTTCAAGACGCGTGACAAAGGGCCGCAAGAGCGATGTGTCTGCCGCCAGCGCTTCGAATCGTTTGGCGACAATCGCCTCCTGGTAATACCGAAGCGCACGCTCGACCTTGGTTCGCGCCTGTCCGGAGCGTTCCTTGGCGGCATTGTAATGGATCGTGAGAGAAGTCGAATGATGAGCCTGGATGCTGTCGCCAAATCCCGGCGGAATCTCGATGGCGGCATGAAGCTCGCCTGCCCCCAGCGCATGCCTCCAATCCGCAACCGGCGTCACATGAATGGCGACCGCCGAATCGAGGGTCGTGCGAAGCTCAACCGGCGCTTTCTCCCCGATAATCGCTATTCTGGCTTCTTCCTCCTCCAGTTTTTTCGTTTGCAGGATGGAAAACTGGATGACGCCAATCATAAGCAAAGGATAGAGAAGAATTGGGAGGACAATCATCACAAAGAGAGTGCGTCGGTCGCGCAGAATGTCGCGCATCTCTTTCAAATAGATTGTCTTGAGCTGGGGGAAACGCATCGCTTTCCTGAGTGGGCAGAGGATAATGTCTGAAGGGACTTACAGGGTGATAATATGCACTTTTGTCTCTATTTTCGCAAGTGCACAAAGGAAGTAGGAGAGAGTTTGTGAGAGGAGGCTACCGAAATGGCTACTCAATCCGTCCCGCCAGGCGGGCGTCAGCGATAATCTTGGCATGGTCAAAAGCCATTTCTGGCGGCAACTGGTCCAGCGCGAACCATTGCACTTGAGCCGCGTCATCGCCAGCACGAATCTCCCCGCCGGGCTCGGCAGTGAAAACCACCGTCAGAGTATGGAACCTTGGGTCGCGCCCCGGCTGAGAATAGACTCGAAACTGGCGAAGATTGCGCATCTCCAGGCCCGTCTCTTCTTTCGCTTCCCGTGCGGCGGCTTGCTCGGCCGACTCGCCATAGTCAATGAAGCCGCCCGGCAGTGCCCAACCGAATGGCGGATTCTTCCGGCGGATGAGTAGCACTTTTCCCGGACGATGAAAAAGAATATCCGCCGTCGGATAGGGATTGCGGAAAGGCTCGATTGCACCACCGCAATGGGGACAAATGATCTCGTTTGTCATGGCAGTTCGCTTGGGAATGTGCCATCGGCTTCTCGCTGCACAAAAAACCGGCCGCAGTGCAGACAGTACTGCGGCCGGTCAAAAGGATGCGCCGAGTGGCGGCACGAAGGTTCAGGGGAGGCTCCCTTCGCGCCTCTCCAAGCTTCGGCGCATATTACATCTTCTGTTGTTGAGATTTTTCCTCTTTGAGCCGCTCCAGCTCTTTCTCAAGCTCCTGAAGACGACCCTTCAGCTCCTCGAGTTGTGGCTGCAGCTCAAGTCGAAATTCGTAGGCTCTCTCTCGGATCTCGTCCGGATCCACTTTTGGAATTGAACCCGGAAGGTCGTCCAGAAGTTCCCGACATTTTTCATCACGAAATATTTTGCAGCGCCCCATGGGCAGCCCTAATCCGAGACCATAGAGATCAACACATCCGAGCTCATCAAGCCGCCCCTCAAGTTCAACTTCAATGGCCTTTTTCTCCCCTCTGCGAACGACCTCGAATTTGGCCTTCTCGCCCGGCTCGTGGCATCGGACAAGGCGCTGGACATCTCCCGCATCATCAGTTTCGATGCCATCTATACGAATAATGACATCTCCCGCCTCAATTCCAGCCTTCTCCGCCGGACTTCCTTTTTCAACATCTGAAATCAGAACACCTTCTTCCACACTGAAATACTTGGCCAATCCCTCGCTCAGCTCCTGCAAGTGGATACCTGCATAGGCGCGTTTCGGGGCTTTGTGCGTCATGAGTGGCGGCCAGTCGCTTTCCTTCTCATCGTTGTCGGTCCGTATCTTAATGCGCTTGGATAATTGGCGCGCCCCAAGCGTTGCCTCAACCGTCTGCTCCTTACCACCCCGAATGATCCCGATCTGAACAACATCCCCTGAGCTTTTCTCTCTGAGCATCTCCCGCAGATTGTCTGGGCTCTCGACAGGATTCCCGTCAAATTTGACGACAATATCATTGGAGCGCAGTCCGGCTTCCTCGGCAGGAGAATCGCTCGTGACCTTCCGCACCAGAGCACCATGCCCTGTTTCGACACCATAGTCGGCAGCAGCTCCTTCCGTAACCTCGTCCAGTACCACCCCTAAGAAAGCCCGCTTACCTTTTTCGACTGACATACCTGCAAAGACCGCTGCGGCGCCGGCGACCAGGAGAATCGCCCCCAGAATCAAGATTGGATACCTGCGAAACATGATACCTCCGTGGACTCGTTGGATTCGTTGGTCCCTCCGCAGCAAGGGCCTGGCTTCTATCCAATCCGACGAGGTACGACGCAAAAAGTTCCCGGCGCAACCGACCTGCAAAGAAGGCCTATTGCAATTCGGTGAAATTCAAAGCGAAGTCGGCAAACACTCGACATCTTCTTCTCTTTTCGTTCGCCCGAGAGTTCTTCAGAATTGGGAGTGCATTTGCGATTTCAGGATATTTCAGCTATGTTATGCGTTACATTTGGAGCAGGGGAGTCAGCACAAAAACTATTGGGATAAACCATGTTACCCGAATTCCGGAATGAGTCTCTTACGGATTTCTCTGTAGAGTCCAATCGCAAAGCATTTCAAACGGCCCTGGAAAAAGTCCAGTCGGAACTTGGACATGAATGGCCGATCCTCATTGACGGGCAACGGAAAACCACGGGGCAGACCTTTGCCCGTCTCAATCCTGCTCAGACTGCGGAGACAATCGCAAGATTCGCAAAAGGGACAAAGGAGACAGCCCTTGAGGCCGTTGCGGCCGCCGACAAACACTTTCAGGAGTGGAGCCACTGGGAGCCAGAGGCTCGGGCGCGAATCCTCCTTCGAGCGGCAGCGATGCTGCGTCGCCGCAAGCACGAGTTTTCAGCGACGATGGTCCTTGAAGTGGGCAAGAACTGGGCGGAAGCCGATGGAGACACTGCTGAGGCCATTGACTTCATGGAGTTTTACGCCCGCGAGATGATGAGGCTAGCCGAACCGCAGCCGCTCGTGGGCATCGCCGGCGAAGAAGAGAATCTCTATTACATGCCTCTTGGCATCGGCGTTGTGATTCCCCCGTGGAACTTTCCACTGGCAATCCTCGTCGGGATGACAACAGCCTCACTGGTTGCGGGGAACACCGTCATCCTCAAGCCCGCCTCTGCATCACCCTTCATCGCTTGGAGATTCTACAATCTTCTGGAGGAAGCCGGGCTGCCTCCCGGTGTATTAAATTTCTTGCCCGGCCATGGGAGCGCAATCGGCGATACGATTGTCAGCCATCCTCGGACTCGCTTCATCGCTTTCACGGGCTCCAAGGAGGTCGGTCTTCACATTCAGCGCCTGGCTGCCGAAATCGCACCCGGGCAGATTTGGATCAAACGCACCATTCTCGAAATGGGCGGCAAGGATTGCATTCTCGTGGATGAATCCGCGAATCCTGAAGACGCGGCGCAAGGCATCTACGCATCGGCGTTTGGATTTCAGGGACAAAAATGCTCGGCCTGTTCGCGCGCAATCATTCACGAGAAGCTCTATGATGATGTCGTCGGTCGCGTTGTCGAGATGGCTCAGAAAACGACGATAGGACCCACGAAAGACTGCGGCAACTACCTTGGACCGGTCGTTGACGAGGCCGCTTTCAACAAAATCATGGAGTACATCGAAATCGGCAAGAAGGAAGGCAAGCTCCTAACTGGCGGCGAGCGGGGCCACACGGGAGGCTGGTTCATCAAGCCGACCGTCTTTGGAAACATCGGGCCGGAGGCGCGCATCTTTCAAGAAGAGATATTCGGGCCGGTGTTGGCGTGCACGAAAGTCAAGAGCTTCAAGCAAGGTCTGGAATATGCCAATGCGACCGACTACGGTCTGACCGGCGCCCTCTACTCCAACAATCGCCAACACCTCGAGATCGCCCGCCGCGACTTCCATGTCGGCAATCTCTATCTCAACCGCAAGTGTACCGGCGCGCTGGTCGGGGCACACCCCTTTGGCGGTTTCAACATGAGCGGCACCGACTCCAAAGCCGGCGGACGCGACTATTTGCTGCTTTTCACGCAGGCCAAATCGGTGGCCGAGAGGTTTTAGCAATGACTTCCAAACTGAATCCTTGAGAATCGCGTTCGCAGGCGCTGAAACAAAGAGAAAACCCCGATAGCAGTCTGTTCGGGGTTTTTCTTATGCTTATCTATGAGTCAGACTATTTCCCCATCACATGTTCATCGAGAAACTCGACCATCCGCGTGTAGGCCTGGATTCGGTTGGGGAGCTTGACGATTCCGTGTCCTTCATCGGGGAATATGATGTACTCCACGGGAATGCCGCGAGATTTGACGGCTTCGTAAATCTGCTCAGCCTCGGATTTCGGCACGCGCGGGTCATTGGCTCCCTGCACGATGAAAAGCGGCGCCCGAATATTGTCCACATGCGTCAGAGGTGAGATTTCCTTGAGCAAGACAGTATCCTTCGCCAAGCTCCCATATTCCGCTTCGCGAAGGGCGCGGCGCCACGGCCCAGTATTCTGCAAGAAGGAAATGAAATTGGAGATGCCTACGATGTCCGCACCGGCAGCCCATCGTTCCGGATAGGTCACCAAGGACGAGAGAACGGCGAATCCGCCATAGCTGCCACCGAAAATAACGAGTCTGTTTGAATCAATGTCGCTCTGAGAAACGAGCCACCGCGCGCCGTATTCGATATCCTTGACCGCATCCATGCGTTTCTCGAGATTGTCTGAGTTTGCATAATCCTTTCCATAGCCTGTCGAGCCGCGTATGTTCGGTTCAAACACCGCATACCCGCGACTGAGAAAATACTGAAAAAGCCCCGAGAAATTCGGACGAGCCTGCGATTCCGGACCGCCATGCACATGAACAATGACGGGCATCCTCCCTTGAGAAACCCGCGGCTTATAGAGAAGGGCCGGTATCTGTCGGTTATCGAAGGTCGTGTAGTGAACCAGCTCCGGTTTGACGAAAGTCTCGGGCGGAACGCCGCCGCGCGAGCTTCGTGTAATGGGAGTCAATTGGTCGCGCCCGATGGTGTATAGATAGATGTCATCCGGTTCTTTGCCCGAACCGAAAGTGATAAGCAAATGCTTTGAGTCCGGTGAGAATTTTAGGCCGCGCACAATCCCTTTGGGCAGCCGATAGGGGCGAACTTGCACGCCTGTCCACATATCCAGGAGATGGAATTCCGAATATCCATCCGCATTGACGGTCCAAGCTCTCTTGAATCCATCCCGCGACACGGCCACTCTCTCTACATCCCAATCCGGTGTTTCAACCCACTCCATCTTCCCCGAGTCAACATGCATGGTGGCCAATCCCACGAACTGCCGACCCATGTTGGATGTGAGATAGAAAGACTTGCCATCCGGAAGCCACTTAGGACCGGAGAAAAGCGCGTCTCCCTCGTGGGCGGTCATCAGTTTGACTTCCGCCGTCAGAGAATCATAGATATAGAGGTCGCTGTTCGCACTGGAATGATTTTTCAGCAATCCCAGATAACGGCCATCCGGAGACCAATTCGATGCCACCCAGTGCCCATCGCCTTGGTGAATCATCCTTGCTTGTCTCGTCGGTACATCAAGGACATAAATGTCGAAAATCGAAGCGACACGCTCGTTGGAAGCATAGGAGATTTTGCGCCCATCCTGCGTCCAGTCCCCGAACTGATAGATGGCATTGTCGTCCTTCGTCAACTTTTCCCAGGACCCGCCCCGAGGATCCACAAAATACAACTGGTCGCGCTCGTTGCCTCCTCGGTCTGCAGCGATCAGCAACCGGTGTTTCTCCGTTGGTGACCATACGCCGTATGAGACGCCATTCGTATCAAAGGTTATTTGCTCCGGCCAGCCTCCGGAAATTCGCGTAGTCCAGACCTGCGGAACACCTGTGATGTTCGTCACAAAAAGGATGTCTTCACCGGTCGGCGCAACATCGGGCGAACGCGCCCATCGAATATTCAAGTATTGCCAAAGCGGAAGAGGTTCCGTGCCTGCACCAAGAACGCAGGAGGTTCCCGAAAAGAGCAACAGCAATGGGATGAGAAATCGGCAACGGCAAATCATAGAAACACTAATCTCCATTCTTCTGGGTCAGTCGAGGCATTACCTTGCTCCACCACGCTCGATTGACGGCTTCCTTCAATTCTTTCTTGTCCCCACTGTTATGGATGACCAGATTGGCGCGACGAGCCTTTTCCTCGGGCGGAATCTGTGCTCGAAGTCGCGTGCGGATCTCTTCTGGGGAAAGCCGACCACTGCGCGCCATGCGAGCCTCCGCGACCTCGGGCGGCGCAATGACAACCCAAGTCAAGTCGAATTCCTTCTCAATTCCCCATTCAAAAATCATGGCAGCATCCACGACAACGGCCGGATGCGTCCGGCTCAGGCGATGAATGTCGCGGCGAAGAAGTTCATGGATTCTCGGAAACATGAGAGCATCCAACCAAGCAGCTTCTCCTTCTCGTTCGAACACGAGCCGACCCAACGCTCTGCGTCTCAGCCTTCCGCTCGCTGTAAAAATGGCATCGCCATAGCGATGCCGAAGTGCCTCCTTAATTTCCGGGAATCGGCGCAGCACACGCCGACCAAGTTCATCACCGCAGATCACACCCGTGCCTTTCGCTCTCAGGAACTCGGCGACCGTTGATTTTCCCGCTCCCGGTCCTCCCGTCAATCCAATCAGCAAACGAGATTTGGTTTTCACCGCAGAATCGCCAGTTTGCCGCGGCGGGTTTGGTGGCCGTCGTCTACAGTGTACAGATAAACGCCTGAAGCAACGCTCTCCCCTGCCTCGTTTTCGAGGCACCACGGAAGACCGCCGTCCGAGTTGACTCCCGCGAGTTTCGTTACAAGGCGACCCTGCAGCGTGAACACATAGACGGCGGCCTCTTTGGTCAATCCCGCGAACATCACGCAATCCGTTCCGTTAGCGCCAACACCCTTATAGGGATTCGGATAGACATAGACATCATCAAGGGTCAAAGCCGTCGCTTCGATGAGCGCGGTGCCATTCGCCGAATCAAGTGACACCCCTTCGGCGCTGTGAACACCGGATACATACAGACACAGACTTCGCCCAACCGCTCCAACCGGCCACCGCTCATCCAAAGATAACTGCAGCAGGTCTTTGTCCGAGGGCGTGGCCTCAATCGAAACGACTCTGCCGACGGGCGTCATTCGATAATTTGCCGTGTCCAGAACGGATTCGCTCATCGGCTCGGAATAGCCCAGCTCAAGCAAAGTCGGGCCCAAAATGGCGAGCGATGTAATATAGGGACCGATGGGCGGCTCTTCAAGGACGACAAATTCAACCCAACCGCTGTCGTTGGGAAGAACCGAATTCTGGGCATCACGCAGGCCTGTCAGCTCCATTCGGTAGCGGCGCGGCTGAAATCCTCCCTCGAATTCAAGGAACGCGGCTCGCTCACCTTCGGCTGTCGTAATCGTGCGCGGCATGCGATGGTCATCCAGCCGATAGGAGCGCTGTTCGAAAATGGACGGCCCCATCGTCTCGGAGAATCTGATTTGAACGAAATGTGGCGGGACGAAGCTCGCTTCATGTTCGAGAGCCGGAGGTTGGTTGGCAACGACCATAAGAAATGTGGAAAAGGCGCTTTCACTTTGAGGAGAATCACGGTCAAGCGCCGTTACCGCATAGACATACGGCACATTTTCCGGAAGACCGAAAATCACCGTTGTCGTTTCCGGCAACTGATAGAGGACCTCGAGGGCCTCGCTCGTCTCACCCTTCCAAACACGATACAAGTCAGCACCGGCAACAGACCACCATGCCAATGAGATTTCGTGTGGGCCCAAGGGCACTCCTTCAAGGCCCACAGGAGGAAGGGGCTGCGTCCCGGCAACTGCCGCCGCTTCGCTACGTCGCCATCCCTGGCCATCACCGAAGAAGAACTCGCGCACTCCATTGTGATTCCAATCGCACACGAGAATGGCATTGCCTTCACAGGGAGCGAAGTAGCCCGCCGCATCACAATCGGCTGTGATTGGATTGTATTTGATGATGTAGAGGTCGGGAAAAGCCGATACAAGGAACTCCGCTCGCCCGTCTCCGTCCACATCTCCAGCCGCTACAGCCGCGTCGCGATCCCCTGGACTCTCCGCACCCGAAATCAGCACGGTGTCCACGGGCGCGAAAGAATCATTTCCGACGCGATGAAAAACGAAATATTCCCAATGCCGCGCCCGCATCTGACTTTCGGTGGTGCCTTCGCCTTCAAAGCGACACCCGGCGATGAACTCGCTCACGCCATCCCCATCGGCATCACCCGCCGCCAGCCAAGTTGTCGCGTCTTCATAGGGCAATCTGCGGTGCCACGGTGCGCTTATCCGCCAATCCGTCCCCAATTCGCAGAAGATGACATCTCCGTCATAGTCACCATACAGGAAATCCGTTCGTCCATCCGCGTCAAGGTCTCCCACAAGAACATAGGGCTGCCCCAAGGAATTGTAGCCGTTGGTTGGATTAGGCAGAGTATCCAGAAAAACCGGAACAGGCCCCGGGTCCATGCGGAAAAGCGCATACCTTTCCCTTTCCTGTTCCCCGAACCTGCGCCAAGCGAGGAACTCCGTTTGACTGTCTTGTGGATCAAGGTCGAGCAGCGCGCAAGCGTAGAAATCCGTCGTGTCCCGCCAGATGAGGGTGTCAGGAAAATGACCCGGTGCCTGCTGTTCGAAAAGATAGGTGATACCATAGGCGCGACTCACGAATTCCAGAAGGCCATCGCGGTCATGGTCAGCAATGTCCTGCGGAATCATCAGGCCGTAAGAATTGCCGACATCTCCAAAATCGCTCCCTGTCCACTCGAAGATGCGCAGGTCGCTGAAGCCGCCATTGTCAAACTGATTCATGAGAATTTCGGGGCGACCGTCACCATCAAAATCCGCTGCCTTCGGCAGAAGATAGCCAAAGGGCAGGTTCGTAATTTCGGAAGACCAATAGTTGGATGCGAAAGGCGGGTCATTGACCAGAAAGGTGCTCTCCTCGGTCCAAGTGGAGAGATTCGCGCGGTTCGTGCAACAAACTCGGTAGTTCCAAGTGCCGGGGAAATCGAACTGCGAAAGAAAGACGGTGTGCGACCTTGAGACATAACCGAAATCCTTGCACACCGAATCGCCCTGGTCGTTCGTGAGAACAAGCGATGCCGAGGTAATATCGTCCGTCTTGATGCGAATAAGTTCTCCAAAATGGGCGGCATCTAACATCTTTTGAGCGCTCATCTCCAAGATATGAGGCGCCGTGTGATCAATGAAGATACGGGTATGATCTACCGATCGCGTCCCGTCTATCGCTTCCACCTCTAAGTGCACAACAATCATGGTATCTTCATCAGGCACCTTCACCTTTTCAAGAAAGCCTCCAATAATGCGCTCCTCACTTTGCGAAATCGAGTGCCAAATTTGTGGATTCTCGCCGATCCCGTAAAGCAGCTCCCAACTTCGCATCGCGGGCCCCGCGGCGGTGCCAATGACATCGAACGGGGCGTGGAATCCGTCATCCACCTCCGGTGAAACAATTCGAGCGATGACTCCTGAAGTGAACGCGGCCTCTTCAAGGGCACGCCGCGCATTAATGCGGCCATGCACTGTGAGGCTATCCCAACCCGGCGGGTAGAGGTCGTCGGCAGTCTGCCGAATCAGATTCAAGACTTGTTCTGGTGTGATTTGCGGGTTCACACTCAAAATGAGTCCGGCCAAACCGGACACCATGGGCGCTGCGTAGCTTGTGCCGCTGTTCCAGCCGCCCCATGTTCCGATAGTCCCACCGAGCTCGGTCGAGAGAAAGCTGGTCCCCGGTGCAAGCACATCCACCGAAGGACCATAATTCGAGCGAGGCTCGCGTTGGTCGTTTTGGGTGCTCATCCCGACGGCAATGACCTCGGAATAACCCGATGGATAATGAGCCGCATTGGAATTGTCATTTCCGGCCGACGCCACAAGCACAACACCCGCATCATGAACAAGGCGTACCGTTTCGCCCAGCAGCGGCGAGGCTGCCACATCACCAAAGCTCATATTGACCACTCGCGCGCCATTTTGCGTCGCATAAAGGAGCGCGGCGGCCACATCATCCTCTTCAAGCCATCCATGCAGATTGCCTGCACGAATACACATCAGCCGACATCGAAAACCAATCGAGGCCACACCGATTTGATTGTTCGTAGTGGCCGACGCGACGCCGGCGACGAAAGTGCCATGACCCATCTCGTCCATCGGATCATTGTCGCGGACAAGATCGTCGCCCCCCGCGAGCAACGACGGCGCATCCACAAAATCCCAGCCAATCGTGTCATCAATGAAGCCATTATCATCATCATCCATGCCATTGGCCGGAGTCTCCTCTCGGTTATGCCAGAGATTCGCCGCGAGGTCGGGATGCAGATAATCAATTCCGGTGTCAATGATGCCAATGATTATCGAGCTGTCGCCTTGCGAAATGTCCCAAGCGTCGAGCGCCTCGATGATCTGCAATTGCCACTGAGAAGCGAAGCCGCTATCGTTCGGAGTGAAATTCGGTTCAAAAAGATGGTTGTAGCTTACCCATTCGACTCCAGCATCGCGTTCAAGCTGACTCATCTCGCTCTCGATGTCTATGTCTTCAGGATAACGCAACAGGAGATAGTTGTCTAAACCCTGCACGGTCTTGCGAAATGCAGAGAAAGGTTGCGAGGCTTCCGCTCTCCCTACCAGCAACAGAGAATCAATTCTCTCGATGCCCACGACGGACACACCGTCCAAGGTCGTTTGTCGAGGAGGAGAGGTCAATTTGACAATGAGTTCTCGCGGAACAAAGTTGCTCGCACTCGCCGAGGCAAAGCAAAGCACCAGCGCGAGAACTACGAGCGAAACGCGCTTCAAATCTCGATTAACTCCTTCGGGAAAGAAGTCATGACCTCACACCCACCCCGCTTGATGCGAATATCGTCCTCAATGCGCACGCCACCCCATCCGGGGATATAGACGCCCGGTTCAATCGTGATGACCATGTTTGGTTTCAGTTTCGTATGGACAAGGCGCGATACGCGCGGGAAGGCATGGACTTCCATGCCGACGCCGTGCCCAAGGCCGTGACCGAATTTGCGCCCATAGCCCGCCTTCGTTATGATATCGCGAGCTACTTTGTCCAAATCATATCCGTCCATCCCCGCTTTGGCCGCCCGGATCGCCTTCTGATTGGCGCGCAGAACAAGGTCGTAGATCTTGCGTTGCTTTGGTGTCGCCTTGCCTATGACGAAGGTGCGCGTGATATCGCTGGCATATCCTTCATAGACGCAGCCAATATCGAAAGTGACAAAATCACCTTTCTGAATCTTCCTCTTCCCTGGCTCAGCGTGCGGCAGAGCGCTATTCTTGCCCGAGGCGATAATGGCATCGAAGCTGTCCCCTGTGGCGCCATATTTTCGATGGCGATACCTCACCTCGGTGGCCAAATCCGCTTCCATCAAACCCGGGCGAAGCATGCCCACCATCTCGGAAAGCACTCTCTCTGTTATCTTGATGGCCTGTTGAATCTTCGCAAGCTCCTCCAGCTCCTTGCACGCCGCGATTTCTTCGACGACATTGATGAGCGGCTGGAGCTGAGCATGTTGATTGAAAGACTTCAGCGCTTCAAAGAAATCCACCGTCATGTGGTCTGCTTCAATCGCCACCTTGCCTTCCAAGCGAAGGTGACGATTCTTCTTCAACTCATCCATCAAAGTGCCGCGGTGAATGATGACCTTGGCGCCGCGCACCGCATTGTGCGCCGCGGTCTCATAGCGGAAATCCGTCACAAATACCGCGTGATCCGGCCAGACGATTCCGAAGCCTGACGACGGCATGAAATTGAAGAGATAATGAAGATTGGAAGCCCGCACGACAAAGAATGCGTCTACCTTTCGTCGGCGCATCTCCGCCTGCAATTTCGCGACTCGCTTCCAGTCACGAGTTCTGGCACGCATAAATGACTCCTAAAAATTTAACGCACAAAAAGAGCGTGTGGTTTCAAAGGAAAAGGCTGACTTATAGTCGCAACCCGATGGAAATGACAAAACGGATTTTTCGCCGAGGCGGCTCTCCAGAGCCGCCCGGAATCGGTCTTAAGCTGGGGGAATCGTGAGATTCGCCGCCGCGACTTCAGAAATTCGTTACAACGAGAATTGGACTCTACGGTTTTGCCTTGGCGAATGCCACGGCACCAACCCATTTTGCTCCGGCTTCCTTGAGCGTCCGAGCGCATTCTTCCATGGTGGCCCCGGTCGTGATGACATCGTCAATCAGGACGAGGCTTTGCGGAACGGGATGCCTTTTTGACACTCGAAACGCATTGCGCACATTCGCTCGACGCTCTGCCGGTGTCAGATGGGTTTGGGAGCGCGTGTGCTTGATCCGATACAGCAGCCGCGTTTCAATGGGCAGTCCGATCTCTTTCTGCAAGCCTTTCGCCAGAAGCAGACTCTGATTGAAGCCTCGCTGCAAGCGCCGAGCCCAGTATTGCGGCACGGGTATCCATACGGCGCCCACATGCAAGAAGTCAGGAGGAAAGCAACGCGCCCATCGCTGACTGATGCGTCCTGCCAGAACTCGGCGACGATCGTATTTGAGCGAGTGTACAATGGTGCGCACCGGGTCTTCAGGACGATGATGCATGAGGAAAGCGGCGGCGTAGCGATCAACAGACTTGAACGACGGCAGGTCACTCGCGCGGGCGACTTCGCAATTGTCCCAGCAACAACCACAGAAAAGCAAGTCCCCCTTTGCGAGGGGATGGTTGCAAAGGCTGCAAAGCGGGGGAAAGAAAAAATCCCAGAGCCAACTCGATTGGACGAGGGCGGATAGATTCATCGTTTCCGAGAAGTGCGAAGTAGAGCCAGATGCAAGACTTCGTCCACGCGGTCAACAAAAACGAACTTCATCTGCTGGCGGATATTTTCAGGCACCTCTTGAAGGTCTTTCTTGTTCTGCCGGGGGAGAATCACTTCATGGATATTGGCTCGATGAGCCGCCACGACTTTCTCACGCAATCCTCCAATGGGCAGCACCCGACCGCGCAGCGTGATCTCTCCCGTAAGTGCGACATCATTGCGCACAGGAACATTCAGGAAGAGAGATGCCAGCGATGCGCAGAGCGTAATACCGGCGGAGGGCCCGTCTTTAGGTGTCGCTCCTTCCGGAATATGAATGTGAATATCCCGGCGGCGGAAAATATCTTCTGCAATGCCGAAACCCGCCGCGTTGGCGCGCAAATAGGAGAGAGCAATTGCGGCGCTCTCTTTCATCACATCCCCCAGCCGTCCCGTGACCTGCAAATCCTTCGAGCCGGGCATCCAAGTGGATTCAATCGCCAGGATGTCGCCTCCAAAGGGTGTCCACGCAAGACCTGTCGCTCGGCCCACTTCGGCCTCCTTGGTCGCCTTGTCCTCCAAGAAGCGAAATACGCCCAGAAAATCAGCGACATTTTTTGGAGTAATAACAACCTTTGTCTTACTTCCTTTGGCCAAAGTTCGAGCCACTTTGCGACAGACACCGGCAATCTGCTGTTCCAACGCTCGAACCCCCGCCTCGCGAGTGTATTGAGCGATAACGCTCTCCAATCCCGAGACGGTGAAACTCAAATCACTCTTCTTCAGTCCATTCGCTTCGAGTTGGCGGGGTACCAGATAGTGCTTGGCAATCTCGACCTTCTCGGGGCTGATGTAGCCGGGCAATTGAAGAATCTCCATTCGATCCCGCAGAGGCAAGGGAATCGCGTGCATATCATTGGCCGTCGTAATGAACATGACCCGCGAAAGATCAAACGGTACATCCAGGTAATGGTCCTGGAAAGAGAAATTCTGTTCCGGGTCCAAGACTTCCAGGAGTGCTGACGATGGATCCCCTCGAAAATCTTGACCGAGTTTGTCAATTTCATCGAGCATGAGCACAGGATTGTTTACCGCCACGCGACGAACGGATTGAATGATGCGCCCCGGCAGCGCTCCGATATAGGTGCGACGGTGCCCACGAATCTCCGCTTCATCGCGCATGCCTCCGAGAGACATCCGATTGAATTGCCGGCTCATCGCGCGGGCTATGGAACGACCCAGCGAGGTCTTCCCGACTCCGGGTGGTCCCACAAAACAGAGAATCGGACCTTTCATCGTCTTCCTCAACTTGCGCACCGCCAAGAACTCGAGAATCCGTTCCTTCACATCATCCAGGCCGTAATGATCCTCATTCAAGATTTTCTCGGCCACTTCCACATCCAGGCGGTCTTCAGACGACTTCGACCACGGCAGAGCAATCAACCATTCGATGTAAGTGCGAGAGACCGTGTATTCGGCGGAAGCGACACTCATGTTTCGCAGCCGCCCGATTTCCTTGAGAGCGACCTCCTGCGCCTCCTCCGACATCCCCACTTCCATGACTTTCTTCTCAAATTCCTTGAGCTCGGCGCCCAGGTCCTCCTCCTCGCCAAGCTCGCGTCGAATCGCCTTCAGTTGTTCTCGAAGAAAATATTGGCGCTGGCTCTTTTCCAGCTCCCCTTCGACTTCGGTCTGAATCTTCGAGCCGAGCTGGAGCAGCTTCAATTCATGATGAACCAGGGAGGCGACTTTTTTCAACCTCTCCTCAAGTTCAAAGGTCTGCAAAACCTCTTGCTTATCCTCGATCTTGACACTGAGATTGGATGTGACGATATCACCCAGGACTCCCGGATCCGCGATGTTGTAAATCGCAATCTTCACCTCATCGGGGATTTGGTGAGAATAATCAATGACGCGGTGGAATTCGTCCGAGATTGTCCGCATGAGCGCCTCGATTTTCAAGCCTCGGCGCCGGTCAGCACCCATGGCTTCAATTCGGACCGTCAGATAGGGATCGGTTCCGAGGAGTGTCACCCACCGGATGCGTGCCAATCCCTGTACCAAGAGACGAATGGATCCGTCGGGGACGCGAAACATTTTCAGTATCTGAACCGCCGTTCCGACTCGGTAAAACTGATCCTCGGCGCTTTCGCTCACCGGCTGCGGGATTCGAGTAAAAGTGGCGATCATCTTCGAGCCGCTCAAGGCATCGTTTACGAGTTTCACCATTCGTTCATCCGTAACTACAAGAGGCACGATGACATTGGGGAAGATAATCACATCGCTCAAAAGCATCGCCGGAAGCATTTCGGGTATCACCAGGGTTTCCGGCTTTTCCCCTGCTGATGGCGGCGCGGCGGCAGGCGGTGGCATAGTTGAATGATCCATCTCAGGCATTGGGATTCTCTCCTCCGTCGGCGCCGAGAGATGAGGACTTACGGGTGTGGGAAATCTGTTTCGGCATAACAACTTCCAGTAGGCCGTCGCAATAATGTGCTTCTATCTTGTCAACATCAACAATCCGCGGCAAGTGGAAACGGCGTTCAAAAGGTCCGAAATCCATTTCCATCAAGTGGTAGTGTCTCTTGGGATACTTCGAGAGTTCTCGTCGAAGGCCACGAATGGTCAGTGTGGACCCCTCAATCTTTACGGACACCTCCTGACGATCTATGCCGGCGATGTCCATAATAACGACCAAAGCTTCCTGAGTCTCAAAGAGGTCCGTCGGTGGAAGCCATCGCTTGTCTGTCGCAATGAGGCTCGGTCCTTTGACACGATAATAGTGCCGAAACAGAAATTCAAGTTCCTCGCCTTGTCCCGCGGCACAGACGGGAACATCTCGATCCACCTGGACGAAGGAATGCATTGCTGGTTCTCACAGTTATATGAGTAAAGAATTGCTACAGGAATCCCGTGAAGCTCCCGCTGTTGGCCGAATCACACGAAACGGAGCGTCTCCTCGTGCTTTGGCATGCGCTTTGTAATTGCAATAATATAACCACCCCTCCTCACAGTTGCAAGTGGGCATTCACACGCAAGAAGGGGGGCTTGTGGAATTTTTTTCTTGCTTTCGGCCATTTTCTGGATTAAATTAATATAGTCGGCGGGCATGAAATCCCCCTGGACTACTTTGTTGCATCCAGCATGCCAACTGGGAGAGAACAAAGACGGCCGCTATCTGTCCGCGGAAACCGAGACGCTCGGGCCGCTGGTGTGTACGATATTGATTTGAATAGGTTTGCGAAGATGCTGCACGAAAATGAGTCGAGACTCAAAGGAAGAGCGAAAGTGAGAAATCGTTTAGTGCGTAAGCAACTTGCTTTCGTCGTGTTGCTCTTTTTTGCAGCACCGACGATGATAAGGGCACAGAATTATGATACTCTGCGCATTGTAACCCATAACGCATTGAGCTTCTGTGGTTCGACTTGTGCCGTGCGCGTCCCGGCCTTCCGCACCGTTCACCAAGCCATTAACGCCGACATCGTGGTGACTCAAGAACAGGTGTCTCAGTCCGGAGTCGATCAATTCCTGAGTCATGTTCTGAACTACGGGCAGCCCGGAACCTACGCGGCCGCCCCGTGGGCGAACGGACCTGATACCGATAATGCCCTTTTCTATAAAGTGAATAGTGTCGCCGTCGTCTCGACTCTGCAAATCCCCACCGAGCCCTCAGGCGGCATCCGGGACATTAGCGAATATGTGCTCAAACCGAAGGGCATGGACGCCACAGGAGAATTCCGGATCTACTCACTTCACTTGAAGGCGGGAAACACTTCCGGCGATGAGGACATTCGCCTCATCGAGGCGACGATTCTGAGAAATCACCTGAATGCGTTGCCCGACGGTAGCAACTTCCTGGTCATGGGGGACTTCAACTGCTATTCCAGTGACGATGCCGGATACCAGAAGCTCATTGCTTCGGAAGGAGACAATTCCGGTCGGTGCTACGATCCTATCAATACCCCGGGCGACTGGAACAACTGCAGTTTCGCAAGTGTCCACACGCAGTCCACTCGCACGACCGTCTTGAATCCCTCGGATGGAGGGACGACCGGAGGAATGGACGACCGATTTGACCAAATCCTCTCCTCGCAGGCTTTCCTCTCTTCGGGGTGGTTTGAATGCCTGACTGCATCGCATACAGCATATGGCAATGATGGCAATCATTGCAATGATTCCATCAACGACCCGCCCAACACCGCCGTCGGACAAGACATTGCCAATGCGCTTCAACGCGCCTCAGACCATATCCCGGTGTACATGAACTTTCGGCATCCTATTCCCACCATCATAGTCACTACCCCAAATGGTGGGGAATCCTGGTCTGTCGGTCAATCTGACACAATCCGCTGGACCGGTACTGGCCTTGCCGGCAATGTAACGATAAGCGTCAACCGGAACTACCCCTCAGGAAACTGGGAACCCTTATTCTCAGGAACAGCGAATGATGGCGTGCAGCCCTGGACGGTAACAAGTCCTACAAGCGCACTGTGCCGGATTCGCATTGTCGGCGACTCGCATGCGCCCGCCCGTGATTCCTCCGATGCCAACTTCACAATTACGGATCCCTTTGTCACCGTATCCTCTCCGAACGGCGGTGAAAATTGGTACTGGGGTGAGCCACACAACATACTTTGGAGCTCAGGAGCCGGCGGAACGGTGGACATCTCGCTCAATCGAGATTTCCCTTCCGGAGAATGGGAGCCAGTCGTTTCAGGAACGCCCAACGACGGCAGTGCGCCGTGGACCGTAAGCAGCCCGGCAACGGCAAGCGCTCGAATCCGAATTGTCAGCACTGCCAATCCTGCGATTCGCGATTCCTCCAACGCGAACTTCGGAATCTCCGACCCGTATCTCATCCTCATGACCCCTCATGGAGGAGAGGTTTGGACGGCAGGGCAGACTGAGACCATTGAATGGGAAGGTGCGGGTTTGCTCAGCTCGGACAGCATCGAGATTGAACTGAATCGAAACTGGCCGGGCCCAGTATGGCAATCCATTGACACGGCCATATACGATTGGTTTGCGCAGGACTGGCTGGTGTCGGGGCCGGGAACCGCTTCGGCACGCATGCGCATCACTTGTTTGCGAGAATCCATGATACAAGCCGAGTCAGAGGCCAATTTCATCATCGTAGGCAGCAACGAGCCTCCCTTCATCCTTCACGACCCATCGCATGATGGAGCGCCTGGAAATATCACGGTTGTCGCGAGCGTGTTTGATGAAGATCCGGGGCCTACCGCAAAGCTTTTTCATCGAGCGGTCGGTTCCGGCATCTATGACTCCACTGCAATGAGCCTCACAGGCAATCCCAATGAACTCGCTGCAACAGTGGGACCCCTCGACGAAGACAACTACGAATACTTCATTCGTGCCCAAGACGCTGATCTTCAGATTTCGGAGACAGAAGTCTATGATTTCCAGTTGGCGTCACCTTGTGGGACAAGCGTTGGTTATGATAACGGAAGCGCAGACCGGTACAATTGGGCGGGGGGTGAGGAATTCCGCTGGGCAGTGAGATTCACACCCACCAGCACTTTCATCCTCTGCGGCGCCCAGTTTGCTGTTTCTCGTATCAAACCCGATTCGGCGCATCAACGCATCGCTATCGAAGTGTATGATGACGATGGTTTCGGTCTCCCGGGACTGCAGCTCTTGGTCGACACGACGGGCTCAGTTGGGAATGTCATGGGGGGTCTGCCAGAAGACACGACCCTTTGGGCGACGGCTATCTTCCGTGATGAAGCAGGCGAGCCGTTGGTTCTGACCGGCGACTTTTTTATCGCCGTCGGCAATCCGGACACTCTGCAATACGAGGCTTTTGCGCGCGACACGACTAGCCCGAACTCCGGCCGAAGCTACCTCTACGATGGGTGCGAGGAGGCGTGGTTCAACGAAAATGACGGATGCGACAATTGCCGAGTCGGCAACCGACTCATCCGCGCCATCGGTTTCTATCAAAGCTCTCCGCAAATTGTTGTCTCACGAGCCGGCGATGACGCCAAGCTGGACTGGACATCCACGGGAGCTCCCTACTATCGCGTTTACAGCTCTACGGAACCTTTCGGCAGCTATGCTCTGGAGGGAAGCACCTCCCAGCCGACTTTCACTGACAACAACGCCATCGTGCAAGAGGTTAGGAAATTCTACCGGGTCGTCTCGTCCACCCAACCCTGAGGTGAGCTTACGAAAAGTGAAGTTTTCGCTTGACATATCGAGCGAAATTCATTATATTTGCTATGTCTTTTGTCAAATGAAGAAGGAGACCCCTTTTGAGATTCGGCTGGCTTGAAATCGTTCTTATCGTATTGGTTCTTCTGCTTCTGTTTGGCGGACGCAAGATCCCGGAGCTGATGCGCGGGTTAGGACGGGGTGTCAAGGAGTTCAAAGAGGGAATCAAGGAGGGTGAAAACGACAAAAAGGACTCCCCTCCCTAAACTGTCACGACGCCCTCCGGCTTCTTTTTCCCTTGATTTGCACTTGAAAACATCAAATACTCCGCCACCACAAGTAGGATATTGAATCATGGCTACCCAGGTGGGACAGAATATGTCCGAGCAAAAGTTCTACTCCTCAAAGGAAGTCTGCGACGACCTCCAAATTTCCAAATCCACGCTGTTCAAATGGGAACGAGAAGGCCTCATTACCCGGGTTCGGCGCGACTGGAGAGGCTGGCGGCTGTATGACCAGCACAATATCGAGGAAATCAAGCGCAATATCGAACGCCAAAAGATGCAAGATGTCGGCAATCGTAGCAATTTGATTTTAGTTGTGGACGATGATCCGAGCATTCTTCAGGTAATGAGCCAGCTTTTGAAGACAGCCGGCTACGAGGTCATTACGGCAGCTACCGGCGAAGAGGCGGTCCAACTCCATACAGAGAGACTCCCTGGGCTGACCTTTCTCGATGTGAAACTGAAAGGCAAGAGCGGCATTGATGTTTTCAGGGAGATTCGCGGCGCAGATCCTCAGGCGACCGTTATCATTCTGACCGGCTATCCCAAAATCGAGGATACGGTTCAGGTCATTAAGGAAGGTGCTTACAACTATCTGACAAAACCCATCAAGACTGACGAGCTCCTCGAGATGGTTCAGGAGGTTCTTGGGGAAGCAGCCACCTAATCGGCCTGCGAGAAGGTCTTTCTCTTAGACAGGAATTTGCTCAGCCCCGTTGTTACCTGCGGGGCTTGCTTTTTCAACGGCGGGAACATTCGTTCTCGGCGCGAGATTTAATCTATTGGAAGTGATGTTAATACATCGGAGATTTCGTGATGGTTTCCCCTGACATCTGGCTTTTTTGGTGGGCATTTTGGTGCTACTTGGCTGCCTTTGCTCTCTTTTCAGTCTATCTGGGAACGGGAAGAGAGCGCATCGGCTGGATTGGAGCTGCACTGACCGGGTGCGGACTTGTGCCTCAAACCGTCGGGTTCTTTGTGCGCTGGGTGCTTTCACAGCACTATCCGCTCTCCAACATGTACGAGTATCTTGCGATTATGAGTTGGATGGCGGCTTTGACGATGGGAATTGTGCTGTGGCGGTATCGCCGGTTGAAGATGGCCGCACTGATTTCGCCCATCATCTTCATGTTGATGGTGACAGCATCGCTGCTCCCCAAAGAAATCAACATGCAACTCCTGCCGGCTCTCCAAAGCTACTGGCTCACTATCCATGTGACTCTTGCGGCGATTGGCTCGGGCGCGCTGGCCGTGGGTGCGATAATATCATTTCTTTATCTTGTGCATGACCCTGACCTGGCTGCGAAGGAAGGACCGCTCGACGGCGTTCGAGGGCGTGTTGCTTTGGCCACAGCCATCGGGATTCCTATGGCTCTGGTCATCCTTCTCAGTCTGGCTCATGCCCTACCTGCCAGCGCGGCGGTGTTCGGGCGTGGTGATAATGCGGTCAATGGAATTGGCTCAATTTTCGCAGCACTCGGCATCGGAGCTCCACTGGGAGCCACTGGCTGGGGCCTTGGCTACCGCCGAGTGGTTCGCCGGAATGCCCAAGCCGCTGGTGGAGGGTACCTGTTTGCCGTGGCCTTTTTGAGCTTTCTTCTGGGCGCGTTGCTGACGGGAATCCTCGTCAAACTGAATCTGTTCAGAGTAACGGCGGGGAGTCCGTTTCGTATCTTTGAATTCTTCGGACTGTCTTGGCTCCTGGCCGTGCCACTGTTTCTCCTTCTGAACCATTTTTTCCGACATGGCAGGCGACTGACAGGGCTTAGACTGGATCGCAGACTCCTGGACGAGATCTCTGCGGGAACCATCAAGCTGGGTTATCCGCTTTATACAGTGGGGGCTCTCTTCGCCGGGGCGATTTGGGCGGAGCAAGCCTGGGGGTCTTTCTGGTCGTGGGATCCTAAGGAAGTGGGAGCCTTAATCATCTGGCTTTTCTATTCGGGTTTTTTGCACGCCCGACTTCAGCGCGGTTGGACCGGCACAAGGTCAGCGACTCTCTCCTTGGCCGGTTTCGGAATGATTCTTCTCTCGTTTTTCGGCAATTATTTTTTTGGTGGTTTGCATGCCTATGCATGACGGGCGGCATAAGCAGGGCGAGCCTGACCGAGGATGCCTGCTCTTCGCTCAATTCCTGATTCGCAGTCTCGGATTTCTTCTCTTGCTCGCACCTGGCCTTGTCCAAGGCGAATACTTTGGAAAAAACAAGGTGCAGTACGAGACTTTCCATTGGCGCTACATCCAGTCGGAGCATTTCGATGTCTATTTCACGGAAGAGGGAGAGGAGATTGCTGAATTCGTCGCGGAAACAGCCGAACAGGCTCTGGAGAATCTCCAACGCAGTTTCGACTACAGACTGGACGATCGCATCACGATTATCACCTATCTATCCCACAACAACTTCGAGCAAACGAATGTCACGATGGAACTCCCTGAAGAGAGTCTCGGGGGATTCACGGAGTTCTTGAAGAATCGCGTCGTGATTCCCTTTCAGGGCAGTTATGAAGAATATCGCCATGTGATTCACCACGAGCTGGCTCACGCGGTCATGCTACGGATGCTTCACGGCAGTGGATTTCAGTCCATTCTCATTGGGGCCGCCACAATGCAATTGCCGCTCTGGTTCAGCGAGGGGCTGGCCGAGTATGAATCGCGGAATGGCTGGGATACGGAATCGGACATGTTCATGCGAGATGCGACCGTCAGCGGCTACCTGCCCGACATGGAGATGCTGAACGGCTACATGGCCTACAAGGGAGGCCAGTCCATCCTCTACTTCATTGATCAGCGCTACGGTTCTCAGAAGGTCGGCGAAATCCTCAACAAGCTGCGCAGCAATCGCGATCTGGAAAAATCCATTAAGGCGGCGATTGGCCTGGATATGGAAGAATTCAACAGACGCTGGAAAACCTCGTTGCGCCGTGCCTATTGGCCACAAGTTGCCGATATGAAGGCTCCCGAGGAGTTTGCCGAACGACTGACGGACCATACCAAGTGGCGCAATTTCGTTAACAATGGTCCCGCGATCTCACCGGATGGCGAGCAGGTCGCGTTTCTTTCTGACCGAACAGACTACTTTGATCTTTATCTACTCGATGTGAACACGAAGAAACTCCGAAAGCTCTTGCGCGGTGAGCGAAGCGGGAACTTCGAGGAACTCAAATGGCTGGATTCGCGCATCTCGTGGTCTCCCGACGGTCGGATGATCACCTTCGCATCAAAAGCAGGCCAGTCGGACGCCATCTATCTGCTCGATGTGAAGAAACGAAAGATTCGTCGTTCTTTTCGGTGGTCTCTGGATGCCGTATTCAAACCGGTTTGGTCACCGGATGGCGAGAAGATCGCGTTTGTCGGTGTGAACAGAGGTCGTTCGGACATCTACTACTTTGATATCGCCGACGGACAATTGCGGAAAGCTACGGATGATATTTTTTCCGACGACGACCCATCATGGGCTCCGGACTCTAAGTCCCTTACCTTCGTATCGGACCGGCGCGATTCTTTGAGAGTGCGAGGCTATGAAACACACATCGCCATGCATCGTATGGACTATCGCCAACAGGATATTTATGTTCTCCGATTGGGTGATGATCGGGTTCAGCGCATCACTTCCACCGAAGCAAACGAGCGCTCTCCCGTTTTCACACCGGATGGCAGGAACCTCGTCTATTCCGGCAATTCCAGTGGAGTGTACAACCTCTACCGACTGAATCTCGAAACGACGGAGAGCGAGGCGTTCACCAACTGTCTGACCGGCTGCCTCCAGCCAAGCTATTCAGCGAATACTCGCCGCCTGGTATTTACAGCATTGTATGATGGGGGCTATGACATCTTTCTTCTGAAGAACGGATTGGAAAAACCCGCGGTGACGCTCGTTCCAACGCCTTTCCGACAAAAAGGGACGGTTGACTTCGAGGAAATCGTGGCAAGTCCCGGCTCCACATCGGGTGGAGTTTCAGGTCATTCGCGCACTTACGCGCACTATGTCTTCGCGACCAGCGGTGGACTGGATACCAGAGCAACGGCCAGCGACAGCGCCGAGACGACCACGAGCCGCTTGCCCGAGGGAGGTTTTGCCTCCAAGAATTACCGAGTGAAGCTGACTCCAGATTTCGTCTACGCTACCGCCGCTTATTCCAGTTTCTTCGGAGTCCAGGGTTCCAGCCAGATTCTCTTCTCGGATGTCTTGGGGAATCACCTCATCTTTCTTAACACAGATCTCTACTATGATTTCAATAATTTGGATAATACCAACTTTCAGGTCGAGTACTACTACTTGCCTCGCCGCCTGAACTACGGAACCAGTTTTTGTCGCAATGTGTACTATCTTGATGGTGGACTGGTGCGGGACCGCACTCTTCAGCTTGGATTCTACCTTGCGTATCCTTTCACAAAATACTCACGAATGGAATTCGACTTCGCCGGGCACATGGTGGACCGGGATCATTATGATTTTGACAGGGGAGAGTATCGGTATACCTCAAAGCGCCGAACACTGCTTCCGCGACTCGCGTATGTCTATGACGCCGCTCTGTGGGGAATGACCGGACCGGTCAATGGGAGTCGTTATCGAGTCTCCTATGCCTACAGTCCGCGGCTGCAGAGTGCCTCATCACAAGAGTCATGGGGCGCCAGTTTCTACATACTGAAAGGGGATTTTCGACACTACATGCGTCTCCGCCAGGGCTACACTTGGGCGTCAAGGATTGCCGGTGGATTGTCCGGCGGCGAGAAACCGCAGCTCTTCTTTCTGGGAGGCGTCTGGAATTGGATCAATCGTGAGTATCAAGGGGACTTGCCTGTTGACGATATTGACGATTTCTACTTCGCCTCCTTTGTAGTCCCCTTTCGTGGCGGGAAGTATTTCGAATATCAGGGCACACGATTCTTCCTCACCAATCAGGAGTTTCGATTCCCGATGGTTCGCGACCTGAAACTCGGGTGGCCTCTCCCTCTCGAAATCCGCAACATTCAGGGAACGCTCTTTACCGACATCGGAGCAACCTGGAATGGCGACAGCCTGAAGATCACCGAGGATACACCGGCGGGAAGACATCTGCGCGACTTGCATGTCGGTTTTGGATTTGGACCTCGCTTGCGATTGGGCTTCTTGCTTCTGCAGTGGGATGTTGCCTGGAGGACAGATTTGCTCGAGACCTCGAAACCGAGTTATTACTTCTCTCTGGGCGCAGAATTCTGAGTCAACTCGCACTTTCTACGAACTCATGAAATCGCCTGTCAACCAAACGACCTTGCCTGATACCATCGCCAGAGTCGGGCAGCTTGCGCTCGACTTTTTTAATGAAGCGGGAACCGCCGCCATTCTCATGTTTCGCATTCTGGCAGGCGGCAAGAACCTGTGGAAGGATCGAAAGCTCTTCTTTGAACAAGCACTTCGCCAAGGAGTCCGAAGCCTGCCCCTCGTTATGTTAGTTGGAATTTTCACAGGCGCCGTGACGGCCTGGCAGGGAAATTATCAGTTGAAGGGCTATGTCCCGCTCCAATATCTTGGCGTAGCCACCTTGAAAGCCGTTGTTATTGAATTGGGGCCCGTGTTGACTGCCCTCATCATCGCCGGCCGCGTATCCGCTTCCATTGCCGCTGAATTGGGAACCATGAGAGTTACTGAGCAAATAGATGCTTTGGAATCCATGGGTATCAGTCCCATTCGTTTCTTGGCGGTGCCTCGCTTCTTCGCCAATCTCCTCATGATGCCGGTTCTGGTTGTCCTGGCAGATTTCATCGCCATGGTGGGGGCATCCTTTGTGGCCACGGCACTCCTGGGGATGACGGCAGCGATGTTCTGGAATCAAATTCCGACTTTCTTTGAGGTCTTCGACATCGTGGCAGGTCTTATCAAGGCCTTTGTCTTTGGAGCGATTACTGCCGTGATGGGTTGCCATATCGGATTCACCACTCGCGGCGGTGCGGAAGGAGTAGGTATGGCCACGATTCGCGCTTTTGTCTGGTCGTGTCTTCTCATTCTTGTCATGGACTATGTCCTGGCGATGATACTTTTCTGAGCGACAAAAAGGCCGGCTTCGAAATTGGGCAAGCGTTGTGATTGAAATAAGGAATCTGTACAAATCATTTGGTGTCAAATCGGTTCTGTCCGGAACCGCGCTCACCATCGCCAAAGGAGAATCTCTGGCCATTATTGGCCAATCGGGTTGCGGAAAATCTGTTCTCCTGAAGCACATCGTTGGACTTCTCAAGCCGGATGCGGGTGAGGTTATCGTGGAAGGAGAAAATATCTGGCAGGTCTCGCTGGAGCGCCTCTATGAAATCCGACAGAAATTTGGAGTCTTGTTTCAGGGAGCGGCTCTTTTCGACTCCATGAATGTCGCGGAGAATATCTCCCTCGGCCTTCGCGAGCACACGCTCATGAGCGAAACGGCGATCGCTGCGCGCGTGAAGGACTGCCTGGCCATGGTTGGTCTATCCGGCAGTGAAGATATGAAGCCGTCCGAGCTTTCCGGCGGGATGAAGAAGCGAGTAGGCTTGGCGCGGGCGATTGCGATGAAACCGAGCTATGTACTTTACGACGAGCCGACGACAGGTCTCGATCCCATCACCGCCGACACCATCAACGACCTCATTATCCGATTGAACGAACGGCTCCATGTAACGACGGTTGTTGTGACGCACGACATGGTCAGTACCTACAAAGTGGCTGATCGCATTGTCATGCTGCACGATGGCAAAATCATTTACTCCGGGACGCCTTCGGAGGTTCGTGAAACCGATAATCCCGTCGTTCGTCAATTCATCGAAGGTCGCGCTGAAGGCCCCATCAAGACGGCTACTACCCGCGCGACATAATCAAGTCGCTGCTACCAACAGGAGAAGAGAAGGCCACGCCATTCTGTATCGGTGTGGCCTTTCAACATTCCGGGCGGGTCAGGCGACACCGCCTTGGCGGCTATAAATCCTATTGGACTCGGTTTAGGATATAGATTCCGTCCTCATCGTCGAAATAGATTCGACTTCCGTCCGAGGTAGGCTGGGGGCGCGTTCCGGTCGCCGTCAATTGCTGCGCCCCTCCTCCCGTTACAGGAATTGTCCAGATTCCCGCGGCTGAAGCTCCCGATAGCTTTACGAAAGCCGCACAGTTCTCCTGCAAGAAAGCCGCAGGCATAGATGCCCCTATGGCAAGCAAGTGCGGTGAATGAGGCGAGGTCACCGAGACCGCATAGAGATCAAGAGCCCCTCCCTCCGTGAACTCGTAGACTATTTGCTGGGAATCCCACGCCCACGAGAAACTACCGCTAAAGAAGGCGAGAAGTTCTTCAGTGAGGCTATCCATTGTCAGACTATGCAGCGACCACCCCTGAGAACCTACTTGTGAAATTTGAAACGCAATCCGCCGCCCGTCAGGAGATACCTCGGGTGCCCGACCCTGCTCGGCAATACGAATCCGCGTCGAAGGGCTGCGACTGTTTCGAAAGATTCCTTCGTTGTCTGTTCCATCTTCAGGGCCCGCGCAATAGAGGACATTTGAATCGTCAGGTTCCCATGTTGGCGCCGAACCTCTGTCCCACAGTTGCAGTAGCTCCAAAGTCTCAACATCAATCATCCAAATTCCCGCGTTCTCTGTGCCGACCTCGCCTGGTGCGGAGAAAGCCAGATATTTCGCGTCGCCTGACCACACATAGTCCCACGAATGAGGTGGCGAGCCAGCTGCAAGCTGAATGACCGTATCCGCCCTCATAAGATAGATTCCCGCCGTGTGATTCGGTGTCCCCTCCGCGGCAAATGCCAGTAGGTCTCCGTCCGGTGATGGAACGGGTCGCTGTCCGAAGTCAACAACGCGAGCGAGCTCCCAGGATTTCGTAGCGGGAATCTCTTCGTCCTCCGAGCATCCAGAGAAAGAAACCGCTACGCAGAAAAAAAGGAGTAGCGCCCAGCTTGCTGGGCTATGAAATCGCATAGACATTACAGCATTCCGGCCCAGCAAGCTGGGCGCTACGATGATTCAAGAAGCAAATTCTTCCGCTGCCTTACTTTCATGATGCCTTATCGGGTACTCCAATTTGAATGTCTCGGAATCGAGCCGGAGAAGCTCCGTGCGACATCGCAGCAACCTGTCCCGGCTGTCCCTTGCCGCAGTTGACAACTCCCCAGAGCGTCCACCATGCAGGCCCAGCAATGGCATCGCACGCCCCCCAGAACTCAGGCGTCATACTCTGATAAGTCGGATTCTTCACCAAATCCTGCAACTTCCCTCCATGAATCTCGCGCCCAAGCTCGCAGGTGAATTGGAAGTTCAGTCGCTTCTGATCAATAGACCAAGACTTATTTGTCTCCATGTAGATTCCATCGTCAACTTCGGCAATCATATCATTCAAGTTGCGGTCGCCGGGTTCGAGAGAAAGATTTCCGTTGCGAATAATGGGAATATGCGACCAATCTTCCGCACGACAATTTCCCGTCGAACGAGGCCTGCCCAAAAGCCCGGCTATCTCTCGAGAAGTTTGATACCCAACAAAAATCCCGTTCTTCACAATATGCCAGCGCTGAGCTCGGACGCCGTCATCATCGAAGCCGAAGGTCGCCAAGCCTCCGGGGATCGTGCTGTCGCAATAGAGATTCACCATGTCGGATCCGTAGCGAAAACTCCCCTCTTTCTCCAAAGTGGCAAAGCTCGTTCCCGCGAAATTGGCCTCCATTCCCAAGACTCGATCAAGTTCCGTGGCGTGCCCGACCGATTCGTGAATTTGCAACGCAAGCTGCGAACCGCCGAGAATCAGCGTCGTCCTTTTTCGAGGACAGGATTTGGCCGAAAGCAGAGCCATTGCCTCTTCGCGAACGCGCTCGGCCTCACGCAGAAGGTGCAAGCCTCGCACAAGTTCATAGCCCAATGCCATATATTGCCCGCCAAAGGAATTCGGATAGCTGCGGATTTGCACCTCGGACCCATCCACAGCAGTTGCCGAGTAACCTGCGCCGGAAAGAAGCAATCTCTGGTCAGCGAGAGTTCCCTCGCTCGTTGCCAGAATCCGATGCTCGCGGTCGAAGCGCATGCCGCTCTCGGCGACTCTTATCCGAGGCGACTTCCGGAGAACCTCGTCCACGGCAAACAGCAGCTCCAATTTCTCACTCACAGGAACATTGAAAGGATCCTCAACGGAGGGAGCAAGCCAAGTCTCTTGGGCGGGAGACTCCGGAGACAAAACGACATCCCTCTCCTTGGCCGTGCTGCTGGCGAGCGCGATCTCCACCGCCAGAGCTGTCACGCGTCTCACTTCGGATTCCTCGACGCGTGAAGAAGCGGCAAATCCCCAAGCGCCTCGGCAGATGACACGCACGCCGAAGCCTTCGCTTGTCGAAGAGTCCATGTTGGCGATATTGCCGTTGCGGATGATAATGTTCTCGCGCTCTTTGGTGATGAGGCGAATATCCGCGTAGGTTGCTCCAAGTCTTTTTGCCTCACTTAGCGCGATGGATGTCAGGGAATTGGATTTCATGCAGATTTAGACTTCGTTCTATTCATGGATTGTGACAAAACAGTTTTGAAAAAGTCCTATTAGAATTCCGTCCCGCTCGAGAAATTGAAGCGGCGGATTTTCAGAGCAGGAGCCGTATAGGCACCGGGACCCCAATCCGCGAGCATCGTCTCCGGTTCCCGCGAAATGAGCTCGACTTCATTCAGCGCGTCCACGACAGATTGGGTGAAACGCAAATTCTTCAAAGGAGATGTTACTTCTCCATTCTCTATCAAGAATGTCCCGTCGCGAGTCATGCCCGTCAGAACGAGCTTCATCGGTTCGACCAAATTCGTGTAGTGAAACCGAGTCACCAAAATGCCGCGCTTGGTCGAAGCGATCATCTCTACAACGGATGACTCTCCGGACGCCAAGATGAGATTCAGGGGCATGGGCCCCTCGACGCTCGGCTGTGGCAACGCATGACCTGTTGTCTCCGTGTGAGCTCTCTGTGCCGTCACTCGATCGTGAACTACTGCTTTGGCAACACCCTTTTCGATGAGAGTAACAGGCTGCCGTGGGAGTCCCTCAAAATCAAAGGGAAGCCCGCGTTGCAGGGGATGGAAGGCATTGTCATGTATCGTTATGTTTTCTCCGAATATCCGCTGCCCAAGCCGTCCCGCCATGAAAGTACGGTCTTCCACAAATCCTAAGCCCCCAAATCCAAACCAGCCCATGAATTGAAGAACCTCAGCCACCGCCGCCGGCTCCAGGACAACCGTGTAGAGCCCGGGATCAATGCTGCGAGCATTTCGACTCGCCTCGGCTTTCTCACGAGCGACGGCCACAAGCTTGTCTACATTAATCTCGCCGAAGTCCCTGTGCGAGGCTTCCGCCCATCCCGACGAATCCCCGGTCTGCACCGACACACTAAAGGTCGCGGTCGTGTCTTTGTGCGAAACGAGCAGCCCTTTTGTGTTGGCAACTGCAACGGCTCCCCAGCCCGTTGAACAAATCCCCGCCGCCTGCAATCCCGCTTTCTTGCATTTCGAGATGGCTTTTAACACTGCAGCGGCGCGGGCTTCAGCTCGAAGCTCCGCTGTAAAGAATTCATAGGCCGGGATCGGCTGGACAGGCCGGGGATTCGGCAATGGCAGCATGTCCGCGGATTCCTTCTGGAGAGTTACCAGCGTGCGCGCTTTCTCGAAAGCACGCTTCAGACTCGCCGCGTCCCTGCTGTTGGTCGCAATACGAGCCGAACATTTTCCTTTAACTACTCTTATGGTAATGGCCAATCCTTGGCGGGATACATTCTGAGATATGGCATTCCCTGCGAAGCGCGTCACTGCGCTTTCCGACAATGTGGCAATGACCTCAGCATCGCTACCATCGGAGTGGTGCAAGGCATTGCGGGCAATTTGCTCAATCTCAAGAGAAGGCTCAAGCATATTCACCTCATGCAGCTATCGAGAGGCACAGTGACCGCCTCCAGTCAATTCTGCCTTTTAGAGCGGGAGAAAAAGGCTGTGATAATGTAAGCTATTATAATATAAACAGTTAAGGAATTTGATTTCAAGAAAAAATCTCTTGACTCGCAAGGTTTTCTATATTACATTAATAGGCGCAAATTGGATTATATTGGAAGGAGTTGGCTTGGATCAGACCGACGCTACCTTTCTCTTCCTTGGGACCCATCCGGGGACTCTGGACGAAAACGGCCGTCTCAGTATTCCTGCTGATTTCCGTCATGTCATGGAAGAATGCGGCGAAAGCGAACTTGTGTTCACTCCAGGCCGCAAAGATTTCATTTATTCCTTTCCGCGCAAGTTCTACAATTCCTACTTGAAGTCAATTGATCCCTTCAATACACTGTTTAATAAAGAAGACAGCCTGCATATCAACATCGCCATTCATGCCTCATCCGTGCGCAAGCCAATTGACAGCCAAGGCCGGGTCACCTTGCCTCTGACGCTTTTCCAGCGTTACGGAATGAAGCGTGATATTGTATTCATCGGGTGTGGCAGTCATTTCTTGATTTGGGAAAAGGCTGCCTATGAAACCTTCGCCCGGGAAAATGGCATAACCTCCGGCGAAGCGTGGGAACGGCAGCAGCAGATGCAGGAACGCACAAAGGAGCTCCTCGATGCCTATTTGCGCAGAAATCAATGAATCCTGCGGAATTGCATCTATCCATTTGACCGGCACCCTGACCGCGGATGCCATGCGCGAGATCGAAAACTTGTTCGTGAAGCTTGGCGACCATGGAGCCAATCGCGTGCTCCTCGACATGGCCGATGTGACCACGGTAGAGATTCACGCCATCGCTATCCTCATCGGGATCGTCGTGGCCTTGCGAGCCAGCGGTGGCGAGCTCCGTATTGTCAATGCTGGAAGCGGGATTCTCGACATACTCGGTAATAGGCACTTTCGGCAGTTCTTCGGCATCAGCCCGTCTGTCGAAAAAGCGCTTCATCGGCTGACCAAACACAATCCTTACCGGTTCCAACACCGACACCAAGCGGCCCTGCTGGCAAAGCTCGCGTGACCACTGTTTTTCACCAGCCGGTGCTCCCGGATGAGGTGGCAGATTTGCTCGTCCACGATCCCACCGGGATTTATGTTGACGCCACCCTTGGGGGCGGGGGTCATGCAGAGGAAATCCTGAATCGCTTGACAACAGGCCGCCTGATTGGTTTCGATTGCGATTCTGATGCCATCCGTTGGTGTGGAAAGCATCTGAACAAGAACATTGTCCTTGTTCACGCTCGGTTTTCAAATCTGTACGAAAAACTCTTGCCCCTTGCTCCCTCCAGAGTGCAGGGCGTGCTTTTTGACTTAGGAGTCTCCTCCTTCCAGTTGGAGAATTCCGATAGAGGATTTTCCTATCTGAGAGACGGTCCGCTCGACTGTCGGATGGACGCCACTTCAGGACGAACCGCGGCGGCTCTCATCAATGAATTGAGTCGCCAAGAGCTCCGGCGGCTACTCCGAACCTATGGTGAGGAACCTCAGGCAGCTCGCATCGCGACAGCTATTGAGTACGCGCGCAAGCGAGAGCCGATTAACAGGACGCAGCAACTGGCAAGTATCATCGCGGCCGCTGTGCCGGCTGCGGGAGTCAAAGCTCTGGCTCGCACTTTTCAGGCGTTACGCATTGCCGTGAACAACGAACTCGAAGAACTGGACCGCGGTCTTGAGGCTGCTTGGAAAAGTCTTGCTTCCGGCGGACATCTTGTCGTGCTTGCGTACCATTCTTTGGAAAGCCGAAGAGTCAAGGCTTTCTTCGCCGACAAAACTCGCGGCTGCACCTGCCCGCCCAATTTGCCAGTCTGTTCGTGTGGTGGTCAGGCGCAGGCTGTTCGCCTGATTCGGAGAGCGATTCGCCCAACGCTGGGCGAAATTCGCGCCAACCCACGCGCTCGGAGTGCCCAGCTTCGGGCCATCAAGAAATTCTAATTGATTTAATATAGCAATTTCCTGTTCAAAAGCAATGCTAATTCTTCCCGTTTCGCGGATTTCTGTGGCGCAGTTGTCCCCTTCTCGCGGCCCGGCAGCAGCCGCAACGGCGCATCCGCGAATCAGACCACTGCGTCTCCTGCTCTTGGCCGTGCTCGGGGGTATGCTGCTGCTGACCATTCCATGGAAAAACATCGAAATCAAGCGCGTGAATATTGATCTTGCGAAGTCCAGAAGAGAATTAGCAGGATTGAAAAAGGCTCAAATCCAGCTCTCGGGAGAAATAGAAGCACTGGCTTCGTATCCGCGCGTTGCCGCGTGGGCAGAAGAGAAGTATGGCTGGACACTCGCGTCCACGCCTCCGCACAGAGTCGTTCTTTCACGGCAGGAACTGAGTCTCGAAGCCGAAAGCCGCTGGAGTATTCTGAAGGTCAGAAATGAATAGTCAGGACTTCATTCGCCGCCGCGAGCACTTCATTTCCCTCCTGGCCATTCTCGGAGTGGCCCTTCTCATCGCTCAACTGGTCCGCATTCAACTTGTCGGTCATGATTTCTGGGAAAGGGAAGCGCGAAAACAGGAATTGGTGTGGGTCAAGCAGCGAGCGTCGCGTGGCGATATCTTGGACCGAACCAGACGCCCTCTGGCGATTTCTCTTCCGCTCACCTATGCCATCGGGTTCCGACCTGACGAATGCTCTGACAGAACTTCGCTTCTGAGGCAACTCGAATCCTTGCTCGATCCGATGAACAAAGACTGGAAAACGCGCGTGCTTCATGGCAGCAAGTTCACTTATTTGGAGCGTCGCGTTGGCCGACAAACTGCCGAGAAGATAGAAACGCTGAAGCTCGCATGCCTGGAGCTTTGTCCAGAACCGCGCCGCAGCTATCCTTGCGGCAATCTTGCCGCCTCCGTCATCGGATTTGCAGACATAGATGAAGCCGGTCGGGAAGGGATTGAATTGGCATTCGACGAAGTGCTGCAAGGAGATGACGCGCAGGAACTTGTCTGGCGAGATGCCAATGGCCGACCTTATTTGGCTCTGTCGAACAATGGAGAAAGTGTCTCGATCGGAGCCGACATTCAACTGACCATTGACATCGCATTGCAGGCAATTGTCGAAGAAGAACTTCGGGAGGCGATGCAGATTCAAAAAAGTGCGCGAGCTTGCGCTCTATTGACGGATCCACGGAGCGGCCAGATTCTGGCTTTGGCCACCTACCCCGGCTTCGATGCCAACCGTCCGGGTCTCGCTCCCGCAGAGAATAAGAAATGTTGGCCCATCACCGATGTTATGGAACATGGGAGCACACTCAAACTCTTCGCTTTCGCCGGTGCGCTTTCAACGAATCTCTTCAGTTCAGATGAGGTAGTTTTTTGCGAGAACGGTCGCCTGTCTATGCCGGGCACTGTCATCCACGATGCGACGCCACATGGCTATTTGACTTTTGCCGAAGTCTTGCATAAGTCGTCCAACATCGGGACCGTGAAAATCGCTCAGCGGCTGGGCAAAAATAGTCTCTATGAAATGGCCCGCTGCTTTGGCTTTGGGACACCGACGGGGATTTCTTTCCCCGGCGAGCAAGCCGGCCAGCTTCCACCGCCTCACCAGTGGTCAGGAACGAGTCTGGCGAATTTTCCTATCGGCCACGGGCTCATTGCAACTCCTCTGCAAGTAGCCATGGCATACGGCGCTGTCGCCAATGGCGGATACCTTATGAAGCCCCTTATTGTCAAGCGAATCTATCATCCGTTGGGCACGATTGAAGAAGTGAATCCCACGATTATCCGCCAGGCTATTCCGACTTCG
>DYHQ01000054.1 GCA_020724065.1 Candidatus Puniceispirillum sp.
AGTTCCAAACCTAAACCGCTCATTCTCAATGAAAAACATTAAGACAGCTGTGGTCTGGAGACCCGACCGGCTAAACTAAGGCGCTGAAAAACCTCTCATTCTTTCTCAATTCCGACCAGGTTCAGAACCTGGCTCGGCGAAAACTGGTTTGGGCAACAACCCCGGACGGCAGCCCGCTCTGACACCCCGCGCGGCAGCGTGCACTCTGCCGCGAGCGGCTCAGAATAGAAGTCAAGCGAAATAGAAGCGATTCGAAACGGGGGGGACTCTTTCCCCATAAGAAACCATCAAAGAGAAGGGAAAAATCATCATGAAGCAGATTTGGACAATTTTGCTCATGCTCGCTCTTGCACAGGCAAGCTTTGGCCAGCTTTCAGGTGCTTTGAGTGGGACGCTCGGTCCTGGCGCATATCATGTCGTTGGAATCATTCATGTAGATTTTGGCGACAGCCTGCGGGTCATGCCCGGGACAACTTTTGTCTTCGATGGTCCCTATCCCTTCAGAATCTATGGAACGCTCTTGGCTGAGGGGACGGAAAGCAATTCAATTGTTTTGCAGCCTCAGGTTCGAGTCATTGGCAAGGTTTGCGCTTCGCGTTTGCCAGCAGTTCCGGAAGCCGGCTTGCCCATTGCTTAATTGAAAAAGGCTATGCGACAGGTGACTGGCCTTATGACAACGGTGGTGGAATCTGGTGCTATCAATCCTCGCCAACCTTCATTAGTTGCACGCTAAGTGAAAATTCGACAAGCAATCACGGAGGCGGTGCATATTGCGAACAGTGTTCACCCATCTTCACGAATTGTACGCTCAATACTAACACAGCGTGGGATGGTGGTGGTGGACTATACTGCTTCCAATCCTTGCCAATCTTTACAAATTGCACTATGAGCCAGAATTCAGCAGGTAGCGGATACGGCGGTGGGGTGACGTGCGTTGACTCCTCGCCGTCCCTCATCAATTGCGAAATTGGCGGCAACGCAACAGCGATGTACGCGGGCGGAGTATACTGCTATGGATCTTCGCCGGTTTTTGCCGGGTGCACTATCACGGGAAATTTCACGTGGGGCATAGACAGCGATGGGGGTGGCATCGGGTGTCGCAATTATTCTTCGCCGACATTCGTCAATTGTGTTATCAGTGCCAATTCCGTAGGCCGCGCGGGCGGCGGTGTCCATTGTGAGGCTTCTTCACCGACCTTCACCAGTTGCAGTATCGCTGGCAACTCGGCAGGCGTGAGAGGCGGGGGACTGGATTGCGGCTGGAATTCTGCGCCGATCTTAACGAATTGCACAATAAGCGGCAACACAGCAATCTCTGGCGGTGGGGTGTATTGCGAAGGGGTTTCGCCGATCTTCACTCATTGCATTTTCGGAGGTAACTCGGCAGGTACCGGTGGTGGAGTGTATTGCGAAGGGACATCGCCAATCTTCAATAGTACCACAATTGCATTTTCCCAAGGGTCAGGCATTTATTTCAAGAACAGTGCAGGAAGCCAAGTCCTGTACTCCGATATCTATGGGAATAGCGCAGGGGATATTGTATTCTTCAGCGATGATCCAATCCATGGTCCAGCTGCCATCGGTCATATTTCAACGACAAATGCCAATGGCGATCCGTGCGATACCTACTACAACATCTTCCTAAATCCAAGCTTTGTGAATCCACCGACAGGCGATATGCACCTGAATGACGACAGCCCTTGCATCGGAGCAGCCGATCCGACGTATCCGCCGCCCTTGGACATGGACGGCAATCCCCGTCCGAATCCGCCCGGCTCGAATCCGGATATTGGGGCGTACGAAAATGCGCATGGAATGGTATACCCAAATCTTGGGTATATGACTTTGCTTTCCCCTGGCCCGACCGATTGGGGCTATCGGCTGCATTGGATCAGCGGTTCGCTCTCACGCCTCGTGTTCACCAATTTCTGCGAGGGCACAATCGGCTCTGTTGGAGGGAATGCGGAAGCGGCCGGATGGACAGTCACGAACTACAGCGATTCGGTTGTCTTCACGACCAGCACCCCGCTTACCTCTGGCACAATTGACACCTTCTGGCTCTCGCATCCCTATTGCAGCGATGTTGTGACTTGGACGGCGGGCGATAGTTCAGGAACGATAGAAGGGCCATTGCCCGTCGAGCTCACAGCTTTCGAAGCGATTGCGGGCGATGGGCAGGTGACGCTGCGCTGGCGGACGGAAAGCGAGTTGGATAATGACCATTTTCTGCTCTATAAGCGCAAAGCAGGAGAAGAGGATTTCCGCAAGCTGTCTGAAATCCCCGGGCATGGAACGACAACGGAACCGCATGACTATGAGTATGTGGATCGCTGGGTGCAGAATGGCCTCACCTATGAATATCGGATTTCCGATGTGGACATCACAGGCCGCGAGACGATTCACGAGCAGATTGTTTCCGCGACGCCCGCTCGGAACGCAACGCCGCTTGATTTCGCCCTTCATCCAAACCATCCGAATCCTTTCAATCCAACCACCACGATTCGATATGATGTGAAGCAAGCCGGTCAAGTCCGATTAACGATTTTCAATTTACTTGGGCAAGAAGTGGCCCGACTTGTGGATGGAAGGCAGGTCACTGGCTCCCACACGATTTCTTGGGATGCGGCCGATTTGCCTTCTGGCATTTATCTGTGTCGTATGGAAGCGGAAGGATTTCAAGAAACGCGGAAGGTAATGCTGTTGAAATAGAGAGTCAATCGCCGCGGCATGCGTCTCGCATGCCCGAATCTTGGTGGGCACGGCACGCCGCGCCCCTACGCGGACATCCGTGAATTCGCGGCCGCGATCAAACCTGCCTCAACGGAAGGCAGTATGTGCAAAGCCCCTACGACCGGCGGCGTATTCGCGGGGCCGGCCAAGGGGCTGTGACGCTCTGTCGCGGATGTGTAGGTGAGCTTCTTTCCTAATACGGTAGTGAATCTCCATGCATGTTGATGCCGAGGTCTTTCGCTTTCTTCCACAGAGTCGTGCGGTCAATCTTCAGAAGACGCGCCGCGCGAATCACATGCCCGCCTGAGGCTTGCAGCGTATGTTCGATAAACGCCCGCTCGAATTGACGCACGGCGTCCCGAAGCGGCCCCGGCGGCGGGAGAGAGTTTTCTGAATCTTTCTTGGACTTGGGCAAAAACCCCTCCGGTAACGGCAGGGATGGCCCGCATATCGCTCGCGGTACTTCGGACACGCGACCCAAGAACGAAAACGCCTCAGGATTGATACTGGTGCCCGGCGTTGACAGAATCGCTCGCTCAATGGCGTTTTCCAGCTCGCGCACATTGCCCGGCCAAGTGTGCGCAAGAAGCAGACTCATGGCTTCATCGGCCAGCGTGTGCGTTCCTTTGTTAAGCCGTCCACCGATTTTATCGAGGAAGTGCGCGCAAAGCAGTGGAATGTCTTCGGGCCGCTCCTGCAAAGAAGGGATTGTGATAGGAACGACATTGAGACGATAATAGAGATCCAGCCGGAATCGGCCTTCTTGAATGAGCCCTTCCAGATTACGGTTGGTTGCCGAGATGAGCCGAATGTTCAATTTAATGCGGCGATTACTGCCGATACGCTCAAATTCCCGGTCTTGCAGGACATTGAGGAGTTTCACCTGAGTGGAAAAGGACAAGTCGCCAATCTCGTCCAAGAAAATCGTTCCGCCATTGGCCTCTTCAAATTTGCCGATGCGTTGTTGACGGGCGTCGGTGAAAGCTCCTCGTTCGTGGCCGAAGAGCTCGCTTTCAAGAAGCGTCTCCGGCAGCGCGCTGCAATTGACTTTGATGAAAGGTTTGTCGCGACGGCTCCCTTCGAAATGCAATGCTCGCGCAACAAGGTCCTTGCCAACGCCCGTCTCTCCCCGAATCAACACCGTGGAATCCACATCCGCGACTTCTCGAATCAAATCGAAAAGCGCGTGCATCGCCACGCTTCGTCCCACCATTCCGCCTAAACGATGGTCTCCGCCCAGCCGTCTCTTTAGCTTATCCACCTCCTCGCGTAGTTTGCGGTTTTGCAAGGCGGCATCAATGGAATGGTAGAGAAGTTCGGGTTCCAATGGTTTCGCCAGAAAGTTCGTGGCTCCCTTCTGAATGGCCTCCACAATCACGGCCGTTTCATCGAATCCCGAGAAAATGACCACCGGCAAATCCGCACAATACCGCTTCACTTCGTCGAGCACATTCAACCCCGAAAGCTCGGGCATCTTCCAGTCACAAAGCACCAGATCCACCGGAGCGGTCGCCAGCCGTTCGAGAGCCGCGCGAGGATTCGTCTCCGCAATCACCTCGTAGTCTCCCCCAACTTTCAAATGCTGCGTTAGAAGGTTCACCTCCATCGGGTCATCATCAATGACCAAAAGTGTGGGTCGAGGCATGCCCCCTCCTTCGGTTGGATATTAAGGATGATAGAATGCAGACCGGTCATCTTTATTATCGGCTCGCCGGTTTGAATCTTTAGTCATTTCTTCTGCAGGTTGCCGCACTGCAACCACGATTTTTTCCCAGAGAAGAATCCGCAATTTGAAAAAAGCTGATGAGCGGTTGGTGGGCAGGAGCCTTCTTGACTTTTCCCTCGAATCCTTCTATATTTGCAATGGATTAGCTTCCACTTCTGTGTCGCATTTTTTCACTTCCCATTTTGTTTTGTTAATGTATCAATTTCGCTCCCTTTATCGAAAGACATATCACTGTGGAGTTCCCATTGAGTTTCTTCAAGGGTTTGTGGGTCGCGCTAATCACACCTTTTTCCGGCAGCCGGTTGGATGAGGCTTGCCTCCGAAGTATCATACGCGACCTGTGCCTCGCCAAAGTCAACGGTTTTGTGCCCGTCGGGACAACCGGCGAAGGAGTGACACTTTCCGATGGAGAGAGGCGGCGCATCATTGAGATCTGCCTCGAAGAAGCCGGAAACATTCCCGTCGTGCCTAACACAGGCACCTATTCGACGGAAGAGACCCTTCGCCGCACGATCGAAGTCGCCAAAATGGGCGCGCAAGGAGCGATGGTCATCACGCCCTACTACAACAAGCCAACTCAAGAAGGGCTTTCGGCCCACTTTCGCGCCGTAGCACGGGCGACGGATTTGCCTCTTATGCTCTACAACATTCCATCGCGAACCTGTGTCAATCTCGAACCCGCAACACTTGCGAAGCTGGCCGAACTTCCAACTATCGTCGCCATCAAAGAGGCTTCGGGCAGTATTCAGCAAATTTCGGAGATTCACGCCCGCGTCGGCGACCGCATTGCGATCCTATCAGGTGATGATGGCCTGACCCTGCCGGTTCTCAGTGTGGGTGGTCGTGGAGTCGTATCGGTTTTGGGACACATCGTTCCCAACATCGTGCTTGATATGCTTTTCTCCTATGAAAAAGGCGATAACGCCCGCGCTCTCGAATGCCACGAAAAGCTCTTGCCGCTGTGTAAGGCTCTCTTCTTGGAAACGAATCCTGCGCCCATAAAAGCGGCGATGGCGATGCTGGGAAAATGTTCGGAAGATGTTCGGCTTCCGTTGGTCACGGTGAAGGAATCAACGAGGAAGGAAATTCGAGCGGCACTCGAGGAAGTCTTGGGAAAGCCCCTTCTGGAGAGCGGCCGTGCTCATTAAGATTGCACTCTTTGGCGCCGCCGGGCGCATGGGGCGGATGATTCTCGCCGAAGCGAACGGGGCTGGCGACATCGAAATCATGCACGCATACGAAAAGCCTGATTACAAACGAATGGGCGAAATCATTGAGGGCGTCCGCGTCGAAGAAAGCCCCTCTGATATTCCAAAAGACACTCAAGTTGTTGTAGATTTTTCAAGCCCCAAAGCAGCGATTCGCCATGCGCAAATGGCTGCGAGGGTCGAGGTGCCATTTGTCTGCGGAGTCACGGGAATCAGCGATGCTGGCCATGCGGAACTGAAGCGTTGCGCCGAAAAAATCGCCATCGTCTGGGCGCCCAACATGGCCCCGGGAATGAACATGCTCTTCAAGCTCGGTGAGCTTCTCTCGAAAGCGCTTCCCGACTACGACCGCCACATTATCGAGATTCATCACACAAAGAAGGAGGACGCCCCTTCCGGCTCGGCGCTGATGCTGCAAGCCGCCCTGGGCGATGCAGGCAAGACTCCGATTACTTCAATGCGCCTTGGCGATGTTGTGGGCGAGCATCGCTTGATTCTGGCAGGCCCCGGCGAGCAAATCGAGCTTGTCCATCGCGCAGAGTCTCGCCGCGCCTTCGCCCTCGGCACCCTCCGCGCTGTGCGATGGGTTGTTTCCCAAAAACCCGGGCTTTTGGGGATGGCGGAGATGCTGGGTTTATAAGTGTCTTTTACCACCGAGGCAGATTCCATGAGTCAAGAAACCGCCGAGGCAGATCCCCTGATCTGCCCGCAATGTCGGTAAACCCAAATGCTCCAACGCCACACACAATTAGCGTTCATTGGCAGCATTCACTTCATAACGACAGTTACAGAAGTCCGCGGTGAAGTATTCACGGGCGAGAAGACATGCCGCGAGATATTGGAACTCTTCGAATGGTACAGAAATAAGTTTGCAGTAGATTGCTTTGGCTATGTCCTGATGCCGGACCACTTGCACGCACTTCTCTATCAGGAAAAGGCGGAAATACTCATTCCGCCCCTGATGCAGAGCTTCAAGAAACTTACATCTCGGCGATGTCGCCCCGCGCGATATCCTGGATTCACATTGTGGCATAACCGCTATGACGATGTCCCCGTTCCTGGTCTGGACGCCGTGAAAACTAAACTCGATTATATTCACGCAAACCCGATCCGCCGTGGTTTGGTCGAACGAGCAGAGGATTATCCGTGGTCGAGTGCGCGGGATTACTTCAACGGGACAGCGGGACTTGTTCGGATTACCAAGATTTGAAAAAGAAAGATTGCGGGCAGATCAGGGGATCTGCCTCGGCGAGGTAATAAATCGGGGTTCCGCCTCGTCGAGAGAATAAATCGGGAATCTACCTAGGCGAAAAGGGGAAGCAAAGATGAAAATGCTCAATCTTGTTTGCATTTTGTGGGGAATGGCTCTGCTTCTCACAGTTTCTACTGCATTCAGTCAGCCACCAGACAGCCTCTGGAGCCGAACCTACGGGGGAAGTGGTAACGAAGGATGCCATTCCATTCAGCAGACATCGGACAGCGGCTACATTCTGGCAGGATGGACTACTTCTTTTGGGGCGGGATATTTCGATTTCTGGTTAGTGAAAACCAATGCCAATGGTGACAGCCTTTGGAGCCGAACCTTTGGAGGAGAGAGCGACGATGGACCCCACACGGTGCGACAAACCTCGGACAGCGGTTACATCTTGGCGGGACCTACAAACTCTTTTGGCATGGGAATGTCCGATTTCTGGCTTGTGAAGACAAATGCCGAGGGTGACTGTTTGTGGAGCCGAACCTTCGGAGGGAGTTTCAACGAGGTATGTTACGATCTTCAACAAACTTCGGATGGCGGATACATTTTGGCGGGCTGTGGCCCCTCCTTCGACGCGGGCTCTTATGATTTCTGGTTGGTGAAAACGGACAGCCTTGGCTATAGCCTCTGGAGTCGAACCTTTGAGGGAGGTTTGGGCCAGGAAGTATGTCGCTCTGTTCAACAGACATCTGATGGAGGCTATATCTTAGCGGGCTACACCACCTCCTTCGGCACAGGGACGCCAGACTCTGCCAATTTCTGGTTAGTGAAGACGGATGCTGATGGAGACAGCCTGTGGAGCCGCGTTTTCGGAGGGAAGCGTGATGAGCATTGCCGTTCCGTTCAGCAGACCCCCGACGGTGGCTATATTCTAGCGGGATTCACCGAATCCTATGGAGCGGGAGGACGCGATTTTTGGTTGTTGAAGACAGACTCGGATGGCGACAGCCTCTGGAGTCGTACCTTCGGAGGGCCTGGTGGGGATGACTGCTATTCCGGTCAACAAACTCTGGACGGCGGTTACGCCCTGGCGGGCGAGACTAATTCATTCGGCGCGGGTGCTAACGATTTCTGGCTGGTGAAGACTGTACCCGAAAGGCCGTATTATGTCACAGTCTATCCGCTGTGGTTCGGCAACAGAGAGCCCGTCGTGCGCTGGATTGCACCCTTTGCATGTGACTACAAAATCTACAGCACTACAAATCCTAACCATCAAGGCGACCCGCCGGGCGGAGATTGGACTTTAGAAGACACTATTTATGTTCCAGCCGGTCCCGCGTATTGGGAAGATCCTGCTGATCCGATCGTGCCATATAAAAACTATGTTGTCGTCACCAGTTGCCCTTAGTTTTGGCAGTTCGCGAAGCTCTCAGTATTGAATAGCGAGACACAGGGAAATAACTTGTCCCTAATCATCCAAAAATACGGCGGGAAGAGCCTCGCCTCGAGGGACGATGTCAAAGCGGTCGCGGCGCAGATTGTCGCGCGGTACGACAAGGGCGACAGGCTCGCGGTTGTCGTTTCGGCGATGGGAGATACGACGGACAAGTATCTTGCGCTCGCGCGCGGTGTGAACGAATCCGCCAGCGGCCGCGAATTAGATGTGCTCCTTTCCGTCGGAGAGCGCATCTCGATTGCGATGCTCTCTTTGGCCATCAACGCGATTCGACCTGGCCTTGCCGTTTCGCTGACCGGCGCGCAAGCGGGGATTATCACCGACACACAACACACCGCCGCGCGGATTGTCGAAGTGCGCGCTCAGCGCGTGCGCGATATTTTGGCCCAAGGTCAAATTCCGATTATCGCCGGCTATCAGGGCGTCACGACAGAAAAAAATATCTCCACTTTGGGTCGAGGCGGCTCCGATGCAACAGCGGTCGCTTTGGGTATCGCATTGGGCGCTGAGCGCGTCGAATTCATGAAAGATGTCGCGGGCGTTTCGACCGCGGACCCCAAAGTGATTCCAACCGCGCGCATCATTGAGCAAATGGGTTACACCGAAGCGCTCGAATTGACAGGTTGCGGCGCGAAAATCCTTCAACTTCCCGCAGTCGAACTTGCCGCCGAGCACAAAATGCCTCTGGCTGTCGGCGATGCCCGCACGGGGCAAATCGGCACGATTGTCTCAGAGCGCCCGCTGGCAAAGCGGACTCTGACGGCGATTGTCTTTGTCCCTTCTGTGACGCACTACCCACTTCCCGACATGCCCTTCGCCGTTTTGGACACTTTGCGCCGCGACGGAATCCACCCGCTCGCGGTCAGTTGGGGACCGGGGGGTGGCGATTTGGTGCTCAGTCGCGCGGATGCCGCGTCGGTTTGGTCGAATCCGACGCTCGAAGCGCACTTGGGGGCAGGGCGGGAGCTATCGCTGGTCACGCTTGTTGCACCGGGCGCCGGTGTAAGTGGCATAATTTTCGCTCAAGCGACGCTTTGCTTGAATTCATTTGCCAATCAATGCCAAGGGCTTCTTCTCTCCGAGACTCGCTTCGCGGTTCTCTTGGAGGAGAATGCCGCGCGAGCCTTTGCACGGGCAGCACACCGTGAGTTTTTTGAAAACAATGGCGCATCGGCGTCAACCGCGCCATCGAATGCGCAAAGCACTTAACCCCGCCCTTGCAGGAGGGCCACTTGCTTGCTTCTTGGGGATGCTGACGATTGCGCTGTGGGCGCTGCGGCCCCCTTCTTCAGGCCTGTGGCAAGATAAAAATCCGGAGACTTTCGCCTCTTCATTGAGAGAAACCATGCCCCACGACGATTCCCTTGTGGATACTGATAGCGTGCCGGAAGCTCAGCCTGTGATACGCGTCGGCCTGTTGGAAGGTTACGAGAGAGTGAGTTTCCATGTCAATGGGCCTTTTGCCGTCGAAGACCTGAAGGGCAAAGCGATGCGCCCAATGAAAGCCTCGGAGCTCAAGTGGCGAGTGAGTGTTGAGGAAGCGGTTCCATCACAGTTCCTTTACAGCGTTCTGGTCATTGCTTTCCCTGACAAGGCGGATGCGATCGCTCTGGCGGAAAATCTGGAGAAAGACGGCTTGCACGCCTATGTGCGTCCGCTCGGCGAACCGGTGGAAATCAATGGAGAAATCCTGCGCGACAACCGGCGCTTTCGGGTGCAAGTGGGCAATTTTCTCAAGTCCGAAGATGCCGAAAAACTTCTTCCAAAATTCAGCGATGAATATAGTCCTCGCGTCGTGCGCGAGATGATGCAGCGCGCCAGCGGCAAGATTGAGGTTTTTGACGCAAACCTCGGTGAATCGTGGACGATCAGTGACGGCATGCGGATTGTTCCCTCGGACCTGACCGTGGAGACGAAAATTTTCGGTGTTCGCGTGGGGACAGGATTTCGCTGGGAAAAAGAAGAGGATCGGGCCTATTCGGGTATCGTCGAATTCCGCCTGGATCACGAAGGAAAGCTCAGCGCGATTTCAGAAATACCGATTGATGTGTACCTCCGAGGGGTGGTCCCAGCGGAAATGCCGGCGGGTTTCCCGATTGAAGCTCTCAAAGCGCAAGCGGTGGCGGCTCGCTCCGAGGTTCTGGCCAAACTTCACACCAAACATCTGAACGACCCCTTTGATGTCTGCGCGACGGAGCATTGCCAAGTCTATGCGGGCGTCACCCCCGAGGATCCGCGCGCAAACGAAGCGGTGATTGAGACCAGTGGCGAAGTCCTTATGCGCGATGGCTCTCTCGTGGATGCCGTCTATGCCGCTGTGTGCGGCGGCCACACTGAGGATGCTTTTCTTGTTTGGGCGTCGCCGCAGTCCGGTGCTCCCAAAGGAGTATGGTGTTGTGCGCCGCAAGACACGGCCGAAATTGACCTGACGACAGAACAGGGTGCTCGGCAATGGATTCTTTCCAAACCGAATGTCTACTGCAACATCCCCGCGGCGCTTCTTCCCGTGGCGCCCGACTACACGCGGCGTCATTTCCGATGGGAAGTCACCTACAATCGGCAGGAACTCGAGAGAATCATCGCCCACAACACGGGCCAGGATATTGGCACTCTCTACGAAATCCTCCCTGTGGAGCGCGGGGCTTCCGGCAGGCTGATGCAGATCGAGATTCTGGGCTCACGCAAGAATCTGAAAATCAAGAAGGAACTCAATATCCGCCGCGTTCTGTCTTCCACGATGCTTGAATCGAGTTGCTTCGTCGTGGACATCGAGCAAGATGAACAAGGATTACCGGCGGAAATCACCCTAAGTGGCGCGGGATGGGGACATGGGGCGGGAATGTGCCAAGTGGGCGCGGCCAGCCTTGCGCTGCAAGGGAGAACCTACCACGAAATTCTCGCTCATTACTATCCGGGCGCGACCGTCATGCGCTGGCCTGTTCCAACCTCGCCTGAGTCTTTCTCGGACGAATAGACCTCCGCTTCGGCTGCGACTCGTTATAAAGAATAAACTTTCTTTCAAAAAGTCCTAGGAGGATACCCACGAAATCTCCACGAAGGGCAGTAGCGCTTCGCTCCTACCTACCTATGTTGGCTGCGATTTGGCTCTTGTTGCAGCTTTTCTTACCCAGCCAGAGCTTAGCCCATTGCGATACCATGGACGGCCCAGTTGTTCAGGCTGCGAAGGTCGCTCTCGAGAAGAGCGATATCACTCCCGTTCTGAAATGGGTGAAAAAAGACAGCGAAGAAGAACTGCGTGCAGCATTCAGCAAAACACTTTCTGTCCGAACCCAAAGCCCCGTCGCAAAAGAATTGGCGGATATGTATTTCTTCGAAACGCTCGTCCGGCTTCACCGCGCCGGTGAAGGTGCCCCCTATACGGGACTCAAACCCGCCGGTGCGCAGGAGTCAGTCATTATGGAAGCCGACAAGGCACTTGAACACGCCTCAGTTGACGAGCTTGTCAAGGAGGTAACCGATGCGACGGCTAAGGGAATTCGCCTGCGCTTCGAGGAAGTGATGGAAGCCAAGAAACATGCAGAGGAAAGCGTTGAGGCAGGCAGGAAGTATGTGGAAGCCTATGTTCAATATGTCCACTATGTCGAGCGCCTTCATCTGGATGCCATCGGCACGGCCGCGCATCACAGCGAGACGGAAGAGGCTCAACCCCAAGGGCATCACGAACACTAAGGAGGAAACTGAATGACGCCCACAGAAATTCTCGAAGAGGAACATGAATTGATTCTCCGGGTGCTTGACGTGGCGCGACGCGAGGTGCAATCTATTCAGGATACAGGAGCACCGGACCGCGAACGCCTTGAGAAGATGATTGATTTCTTCAGGAACTTCGCGGATCGTTGCCACCACGCCAAAGAAGAAAAGCACCTATTTATCCGGATGCGGGCGCGGGGATTGCCCGCAGAGGGAGGTCCGGTTGCCGTGATGCTTCACGAGCATGAACTGGGACTACAATTCGTGGCGGCCGTTGCTGATGCTCTGCCGCGCGCCTTTGCCGGGGATGTGTCCGCCGTCAAACTGGTCGCAGACAACCTGGCAAGCTATGCTGAGCTGCTTCGCGCCCACATCATGAAAGAGAATAGTGTGCTGTTCCCTCTGGCAAACAGGATTCTGACACCCGAAGATCAAGAGGAATTGCTCAAGGAATTTGCGAGAATTGAATCGGAGGAAATGGGAGAAGGGGCGCATGAGAAATACCATCAGTTGGCGCACGACCTGATGAAAGACTGAGCGGCGAAAGCTGCAGCAATTCAGAGCGCACGAAATATCGTAGCAAAGTAAAATTGGACGCAACCCGGAATCCACGGAGGATAACCATGCAAACGAACGAAGCGTCAGTTGGCACGCTGTCTTCAGGATGGAGAAACAGCGTCATCCTGATTCTGATTGTGGGGTTCACCATTTTGATTTGGCTTACGGCCAAATCCTATCGCGACGCGCCTCCGATCCCGAAGAAAGTAGTGGATCCGGCGGGTGCAACCGTCTTCACGGGGGCAGATGTCCGTGCCGGGCAGCAAGTTTTCCTCAAATACGGACTGATGGAAAACGGCACGATATGGGGTCACGGTGCCTATATGGGCCCGGATTTTTCCGCCGAGTACTTACATACCCTCTCGCAAGATGCCAGCGAGATTCTGGCTCGCGCACGCTATCAAACGAGTTTCAACAGCCTCGGCTCGGCAGAGAAATCGGTTGTCAACGAGGAAATCAAATCGCTCTTCAAACGGAACCGATACGATTCCGGAACACATGCCCTCAGCTTCACTGAGCCGGAGGCTCTGTCTTATCAAAGACAGATTGCGAAATGGACGGATTATTTTTCTCAGCCCGTCAAGAACGCCGGCCTCCCCCCCAAATTCATCTCGGACCCGACCGAGCTGCGGCAACTCACCGCATTTTTCGCCTGGACCGCGTGGGCTTCCGTCGCCAATCGCCCGGGGTAACCTTACTCATTTACCAATAACTTCCCCTTTGATCCATCGGTTGGCAACACGCCCTCCATGAATTCTTTTCTTTGGAGTGCGCTCAGCCTGATTCCGCTGCTTGCTCTCCTTGCAATTGCCCTCTTTGTCTTAAGGAGATTCGATTTCTTCGGTTGGAAAACCAAGGGCGAGCATATCCATGCCGGGATGTTGCCAGCGGCTGCCACAGAAAGCCAGCGCGCCACCATCAAATATTTTGTTGTGGTCACTCTGCTCTTTCTTACGCAAGTGCTGGTCGGCGGAGCCTTGGCGCACTATCGCGCGGATCCCACCAGCTTCTTTGGATTGGACTTGTCGAGCCTCCTCCCCAGCAACATTCTGCGCACTTGGCACTTGCAGCTCGCCATTTTCTGGGTTGCGACCGCTTATATCGCGGGGGGCCTCTTTCTCGCCACTTCTTTGGGCGGCGCGGAGCCCAAAGGACAGGTGAAAGGGGTGAATCTTCTCTTTGTTGCTCTGTTGATTGTGGCTGTGGGGAGCCTGTTGGGTGAGTGGTTGGGCATCAACCGCCTGCTGGAGAAAACATGGTTCTGGTTTGGGCACCAAGGATGGGAGTATCTCGATCTCGGCCGCGCCTGGCAAATCCTGCTCGCTGTCGGATTTGTCATCTGGCTCGTGCTGATTTTCCGCGCCATCAAGCCCGCATGGGGTCGCCCCGAGCATGGAGAAGTTCCCTCCCTTTTTCTCTATGCAGCTGTGGCAATTCCTTTGTTTTATGTCCCCGCGATGT
>DYHQ01000055.1 GCA_020724065.1 Candidatus Puniceispirillum sp.
GAGTTGACCAGCTCGGACAAACGCGCTCGCCTCTGGGGAATCTCCGCCGGTTTTGGAGCCCACGGCAAATTCTTCGGCAACAAGAATCTGGTCCTTTCAGGCTACCACAACGAGTTCCTCGGAATTTACGGTTTCGATGTCACGCCAAAGGCTTTTTCTGCCTTGGGTGGCTCGACTGCCACGCCTCTGAAAAACGAGGACAACCGGGGTCAGTTCGGGATCAGCTACGACCTCGGAATTCGCTTCACCACGCGCCATGTCGGTCTGGTCACCGGTTATGAGTTTGTCGAGGTCAAGCGCGCCTTAGTTTTCTGGCCTGCTCTCTTTCACGGAATCATTCAGGGATTTGTGACGGAAAGTTTGCCGGATTTCCTTGAGAAGTACGCCGGTCGCGGTTGGGCGGTGCAGCTTTGTTCCATGGCTTGGCGCGCCGGCATCACGGCGGCGGCCCATCACCTTCAGTCCTACCGCACCGATTGGCCTCATAACCGCGAACACCCGCTTCTCATGCAGCGCTGGAAAGCCGGCCTCCTATTCTATCTGTGATGAATGGCCGCGTCTGTCACGGGCACTTCATGGTGACGGCGTAGCGCTTGTATGGTACGAGACCTGCGAGGTCCATCCATTCGGCCTGTCCGCCGACCCGTGGCCTGACGGTCGAAGTGATTTCCGGCGAAGAAGAGGCTCGGCTCGCGTATCTTGCCGCCAAGCATGGACTCAATCTAAGTGATAGCCGATTCGTCATCTTCGATATCGGAGGCGGGAGCACCGAACTTCTCTCTGGCACGAGAGAGCAAATCGCGCACCGCTTCAGCCTCAATCTCGGGGCGATTGGGCTAACTGAAAAGTATCTCACCTCGGATCCCGTGACGAAAGAGCAGCTCGCACGATTGCTCGAAATTGTCGCGGCATCCTTTGATGATCTTCCGTTTGAAGGCAAGGGAACCGTTCTGGTCGGCATGGGAGGAACATTGACTACTGTCGGCGCGGTTATGCACCAATTGGCGGTCTATGATGCCGAAGTCGTTCATGGAACAATCCTGCCTTTCTCCGAAATCGAACGCCAGATGGAACTTTGCCGCACAGGACCGTTGAGGAGAGGAAAAGCATTGTTGGGCTCCAGCCTGAGCGCGCCGACATCATTCTGGCGGGCGTCGCGATTGCCTATTGCCTGATGAAGAAATTCGGGGTTGATTCCGCCATAGTCAGCGACCGAGGCATTCGGCACGGCCTCCTGCTCGACCGCTTTGATATGGAGACGGTGAAGGCAAACTGATGGATAAATGGAGAGAAACATTGTACCCTAATGCGATGATACTACCAGACGCTTCTGGTGCATCCCGACACTCGTTGCAGCGAACTGCAAAGCTCGTGGCGGTTCTCCTGCTCCTGTGGGCTGGCTCTGCAAATCTCGCCTACGGTCTGGTGACTGTCTCCGGAAAAATCCGGGACAGGGAAACGCGCGAATCCATTCCGGGCGCGACAGTGGCTGTCGCGGGAACGACTCGCGGCGCCGTGGCGAATGTCGAAGGATTTTTCTCGATTCCGGATCTTGAGGCCGGACCAACAGAATTAGTCATTATGTCCATAGGCTACGAACGGCACGAGCGACAGCTTGATCTTGTCGAGGGGAGCGACCAGAACTTGTCCATCTTGCTGAAACCGGAAGCGCTGCTCATGGAGACCGTCGTGGTTGAGGCAGAAAGCGACAAATTGGACTGGGCGCCGGAGGTGGCCCACATTGAAATCACGCCGCGGGAACTGGTCCAACTGCCGCAGCTTGTCGAGCCGGATCTGTTCCGTTCGCTTCAAGTCCTGCCCGGCATCCTGTCTTCTTCGGATTTCTCGTCGGATCTGAACATCTGGGGTGGCTCCAGTGACCAAAATCTGATTCTGCTCAATGGCATTGAGGTGTACAAACCGACGCATCTGGGAGGACTGTTCTCGATATTCAATATGGACGCTGTGAAGGATGTGAAACTCATCAAAGGCGGATTCGGCGCAGAATACGGCGGTCGGTTGTCCGCCGTGGTAGATATCGCTGATCGGGAAGGCAACCGGAATGATTTTCAAGGGAAAGTCGGGCTCTCGCTTTTGTCGTCAAATGCCACCCTTGAAGGGCCTTTCCCGCGGGGCTCCTGGTTCATCGCGGGTCGGCGAACCTATGTGGATGCGGCGACCAAGCTCTTGAAGAACGCCGGAGTCATCGGCGCCGAACTTCCGTACTATTTCTATGACTTCAATGCGAAAGTCACGCGGGACTTTGCCAACGGAGACCGTCTTTCGCCATCGGTTTATACCGGCCGCGATATCTTGAAGTTATCGTCTTCCACGGACGACCAAATTCGCATGAATTGGGGCAATACGACCTATAGCTTGCCCTATATCCATATCTTCTCTCCCAAGCTTTATTCGCAGACGACCCTTGCCGGGAGTCATTTTGATTCCGAGCATCGGTTTCAAAGCTCCGATTTGTTTTTCGTCTTTGAAAATGACCTTCTTGACTTCACTGCGAAGTCCGATTTGACCTTTTTCGCAAATCCGCAGCACACTTTTCAATTTGGCGTCGAAGTAAAAACTCTCACGGCAGAGCTGAACATCTACACGGACAACCTCGTGCTGACGAAAGGCAAGTATGATGGGACATTGCTCGCCGCATACCTTGCCGACAATGTTCGCTTGACGCGGTCCGTCACATTCACTCCCGGCGTGCGTGTCGAGCACTTTAGTTTGTCCGGTCAAAATGAAATCATGCCGCGCTTGGGGATTCGCAAAGACCTGACCGATTTCTCGCAACTGAGCGTGGCGTGGGGGATATACACGCAGTACCTCCAGCTCGTGAGATTCGGAGAGGGATTCGCATCCATCTTCGATTCATGGGTGCCGTTGGACAAGACATTTCAGCCCAATCGTGGCCAACAATACGCGCTGACCTACGCCAACGACGAAATCGGCCCGTTCAAACTGACGACGGATGTGTATTACAAGCATTTTGATAATGTCATTGACTGTGATTTGACAACGACAGACGATGGGGACACGGAGCTCAATGATCTATTCCACAAAGGCGACGGTTATGCCTATGGCTGGGACATGCTGCTTCAGGGCGGGTGGCGTTCCTACGACTTCATGATCGGGTACGGCCTGGGGCGTTCTCGGCGTTCATTCGATTCCTACGATAATGGACTGGACTATCCGGCTCCCTTTGATCGCCTGCATAATGCCAATATGTTTTTCAGTCGCAGGATTCGCAAGCGCGGGAGTCTTGAAGTGCGGTTCAACTACGGTACCGGCCAACCCATTACGAAAGCCATCTCTACCTATAGTCCCGGCCTGGATCTGCCGGCGCAATCCTATGTGCCGGGGAAGAAAAATAATTTTAGGATTCCGAACTACTATCGTCTTGATGTAGCGTATCGCCTGAGGTACAAATTTTCCAAGTGGACCTTCTCGCCGTTCCTCGAAGTCATCAATGTGACCAATCATAGGAATGTTCTCTCGTTAAGCTATGATCTGACGACCAATCCCGCGACCATAGGGAAAATAGACCAACTTCCGATTCTGCCAACAATCGGATTCACGGCGGAGTTTTAGCATGAAATGTATTGGACACCTGTTGTGGCTCCTATTGGCCACCATACTCTTGACCGGATGTGACAGCAACGACGAAGACTTGTTTGTCGAAGAACTCGTCGTTCAGGGCTTTTTGTATGTCGGCCAACCGTTATCCATTGACATATCTCATACCGTGCCGATTGAGCAATTCTACGACCCGCCTGCTGTCACGATATCCGGTGCCGATGTTCGGATCACGGTTGACGGCCATGAGTTTCAGCTAATCGAGCAGGTGCCCGACAATCCCGGCACCTACGCTCTCCCGGGCGATTCTCACATTGTCACAACCGGAATACGATATGATTTGCGGCTGGAAAGAGATGGAACCGTCATCACCGGGACGACGATCGCAGCCGCTGAACTTCGTATTGACTCGACCAATCTGGAAAACACAGATTCCGTGGATCCCGATACCGTCGAGTACGGCGACACGGAATTCTATATGCACTGGAACAACGACTCTGTGAACTTCGGTTACTTCATCATCATAGAGAACTTGGAGCCAGACTGGTTCGACGAAGAGCGGGAAATCGGACAGGACAATGGCGCGGCGGTCACCAATGTGTCCATGATGCCTCTGCGGGATACGGATGAATTCAAAATCCCGTGGGTCTTTCTTGGATCTGCCGGCACCCATCGCGTGCGCGTGTTCTCCTGTGAGCAAGCTCTGTGGGATTATGCCACGACGACTCAGCTTGGGATTGCTGAGAACTACCCCGTTTCCAATCTGAGCGCAGGTCGAGGTGTGTTCTGCGCTGTGGGTGTAGATACGGTCTATTTTGAGCTCGTGGATCTGATCGAAGACTAAGATATTCTGCGGATCGCCGCGGCGGTTCTCCCCCTACTTCAGTAGGGGGACAAAGAGCCTATCTTGAAATAACAGTTGACAGGGAGGAGCGGTTTTTCGTATTTTGGAGACATCATTTGTTTTTTGGATCGAGGGAAAAAGGGGAGCAAGCGGCATCTTCTCGTTGATGAGGTGGACACCTGTCGTTCCCATCACGGATGGTTGTCATTCCCGCTGCTGATGGTTGTCATTCCCGCGAAAGCGGGAATCCACAACGGAAACCTACTACGCCCATATTTTGGCTTCGCCAAGGCGGGAAACCCTCCTTATCGGAGTGACCAACGATTAGGAAGAGTGTATGAACATGAGGAATGAGAAGAGAATCGCTGATGGCAGGATTCATAGTATGACTTGGGAGAGAGTGGATTCCCGCTTTCGCGGGAATGACACTCGGGACTGCTTGCGCGGGACGACAGGGGAGCCATTTAGACGCCGATCCCCGCGTACGCGGGGACCGCGCCGTCGTCACTGCGTCGTAGTCGCACGCGACCCTTTCAGAGAGGAAATTTATTTCGAGATAGGTTCAAAAGGGGGTTAGTCCCTGAGTTTGCGCTGCTGATGCAAGGGAACGGAACATCACTCGGATGTTTTTGAGATACACCGCAGTGCAGGAAGAATAACGAGACAACCAATCGAGAAACGGCATGGTGCATCACCCTGAAGCGCAGCCTCAAATGGCGAGGGCCACAAAAGAGAAGCGATGAGGAAAACCTACAATGGTGAGACTCTTCCAAAAAACAAAAATGCTCGAGACTCAGGTAGATGATTTCTTGAACATCGTGAGCGAATCGGGCCTCCTATTCAAAGAAGCCCTCCGGCTCTACTTGGATGAACGATTCGACGACTTCGAGGAGCGCAGGAATTCCGTCAACAACTTGGAGCGTCGAGGGGATGACCTTCGCCGGGAAATCGAAACGCAGCTCTATACGAATACCCTCATCCCAGAATCCCGCGGCGATGTGTTGGGGCTGTTGGAGAGCCTTGACAGTATCACGAACACGGCCAAGCAAACGCTTCTGGAGTTGTCCATCGAGAGGCCAGCCATTCTGGCTGAGTTGAAGCAGGATTATGCCGAGCTTGCCGATTGCGGTGTTCAAGCGGTGGAAGCGTTGGTGATGGCGACGCGAGCTTTTTTCCGGGATATTCATGCGGTCAAAGACCATCTCCACAAGGTGATGTTCTACGAGAAAGAAGGGGATCGAATTGCAGAGAAGCTCCGGCGCAGGATCTTCAGTGCCGATATTGACCTGAGCCAGAAGAACCATTTGAGATATGTCACGCACCACATCGGCTATTTGTCGGATAGGGCGGAGGATGTGGCGGACCGGTTAGCGATTTCGACCATCAAACGGTCCATCTGAGTCGGGCAAGGACAACCTCATGCTTTTTTTGCTTCTGTCGAGTGGCCTTTTCTTTGGATGGTCCTTGGGGGCCAACGATGCCGCGAATGTTTTTGGTACGGCGGTTGCCACGCGCATGGTGCGATTTCGAACCGCCGCCATCATCGGCGGCATTTTCATCATCCTCGGTGCCGTCTTCTCCGGAGCCGGAGCGGCAAACACACTGGCGGACCTCGGCTCAGTCAATGCCTTGGGCGGAGCGTTCACCGCGACTCTCTTTGCCGCCGTCACGGTCTATTGGATGACCAAGCTCGGCTTTCCCGTCTCCACTTCTCAAGCCATCGTCGGAGCCATCGTTGGTTGGAACTACTTCACCGGCACGCTGACGGACTATCACTCGCTGACTAAAATTGTCTCGACTTGGGTACTCTGTCCGATTCTGACCGCTGGATTTTCTATCGCTCTCTATCTGTTGTTCCGATGGCTCCTCCGCGTCGCAAAAATGCACTTACTCCGGATGGATGCTCTCACGCGAGCCGGACTGATTCTCGTCGGCGCTTTCGGTGCCTATTCGCTTGGTGCCAATAATATCGCCAATGTGATGGGAATTTTTGTTCCCGCCTCTCCCTTCACATCGTTCACGATTGGCGGTGTCATCCAGTTTTCGAGTGCTCAGCAGCTCTTTCTTCTGGGTGCCTTGGCCATCACCGTCGGAATGTTCACCTACTCCTATCGCGTGATGATGACGGTCGGAAACGACCTGATGAAGCTGACGCCTATCACAGCCTTGGTCGTCGTGCTCTCGCATAGTATCGTGCTTTTCCTTTTCGCCTCTCAAGGGCTCGAGAATTGGCTCATTCGCCATGGATTGCCGTCCATTCCGTTGGTGCCGGTATCCAGCTCGCAGGCGGTCATCGGCGGAGTCATAGGAATCGCCCTGATCAAAGGTGGCAAAGGCATCCGTTATCGCGTGCTTGGAGGCATTGCTGCCAGTTGGATCGCGACACCGATTATCGCGGGGCTTCTCTCCTTCGTGGCCCTCTTCTTCGTCCAGAATGTCTTTGAATTGAAGGTGCAACGGCCTGTGCCGTTTGCGCTTACCCCGACGGTATGGGAAAGAATCGAACAGGAAGGGATTTCATTAGAAGGCTTGGAGGACCTTAGAGACATGCAGTTCAAAACGGCACGGCAATTCGAGGGGGCTCTGGGCGCACGAAGAAAACTCCCGCGAGACACTCTGGAAATCGTGCTCCACTTTGCTGAGAAAGACAGTCTCCATGTCGCTCCGAAGGATCTGGGGAATATAGACAGCGGATGGCTGACCCCTCTGCAAATGGAAGCGCTCCGGAGTATCGCAGATTCCTCATTTTCACACAAGTGGCAATTGCACGAAGCCCTAATGAAACGAACCTACCAGTGGCATTTCCGCCCCCAAAATCGCTTCAACGACAATTTCAACAAAGAGCTGAAACGAAAACTCACCCATGTCTATGACACCTTCCGAATTGAAGGATGAGAAGTAATTTCCCAATGAAGAATCTCGCAGGAATCCTCTGCGCAATCCTGTGCTGCGTGGCTTGGCCGTCCTTTGCATCTGCCCAATTCAGGCTCGATACCCCCAATGGTTATTTGAAAATCTCGGGACGACTTCGCGCGGCTTACAACTACCGCTTCTATCGCAAAGACAACAAGAATCACCAGGAAAATCGCTTTTATCTTCCTGAGGCTCGTCTGCGTTTTCGAGGGGAAATCTACGAACAGTTCGACTACGATTTCCATTTTGAGTTCAGTACTTCGCGGGGAACTCTGGAGGCCAAGGACTTGAAGCTCGGTTATCGCACGACTCCGTTTCTCGCGCTCAGTGCAGGTCAATTCAAAGTCCCCTACAGTCGCCAACGCATAGTCTCCTCGTCGCTGCTGCAATTTCAAACCCGGCCGAATATCGCCGATGCGTTCGTGCCGGGTCGGGACATTGGCCTGGTGGTTCATCTTCATTCGACAGACGAGCGGTATCGCTTCTGGAGCGGTATTTTCACGGGAAACGGCTCGAACACGAAGAAAGATGACTCCAAAGGGAAACCGCTTGTGGCAACGCGAATAGATTTCCAACCCCTCGGAGCCGTTGGTGAAGAAGAAAGCGACATCGAACAGACAACGCCGCCGAAATTGCTGATCGGCGCCAATGTCGCTCACTCGGAAGATACGGATTCTGCAAGCAAAGACCCCGAATACTTGCGCACGATTCCCGGAACGAAGCTCCTCTACGGAGCAGATGCGACGCTGAAGTATCGAGGAGTCTTTGTAACGGGAGAGATTCATCAAGCGAGTTTTCAACCGGACTCGGGACGGAATTTCACGGCCGGAGGTTTTCTTGCGCAAGCAGGTTATTACATTGCTTCGCTAAGACTCGAGCCTTGTGTGCGATATGATGTGTTTGATCAGTGCAATCATGTGGGGAATGATCGAGAAAGAACGATTACCTATGGATTGAATTTCCTCCCGCGCGGACAGAGCGTCAAATTGATGCTAAATTACTATCAACACCTGAAGCGGACTTCCGGTGATCGCCATGGATGGAACGCGGACGAGATACGGTTATTGTGGCAGATTCTATTCTAAATCGTGAGTTTATGAGAAAGATCAGCAGGTTTTTAGCGCAAGTGACTATGAACGATTTTCGCACTGAACGCGATACAATGGGCGAGGTCGAGATACCGAGCTGGGCGTATTGGGGTGCGCAAACTCAGCGGGCCGTGAACAATTTCCCCGTATCCGGTTTGCGCATGCCGTCGCCTATCATCGCCGCCCTTGGACTTATCAAGAAACATGCGGCGGAGGTGAACCGCGATTTGAGATTGCTCGATCCTCCGCTCGCACAGGCCATCGCCCAAGCTGCCCAGGAAGTCGCGGACGAAAAGTGGAATGACCATTTTCCCGTGGATGTGTTCCAGACGGGCTCGGGAACTTCCACAAACATGAACGCCAATGAAGTCATCGCCAATCGAGCGAATGACATCTTGGGTTCGTCTCTTGGAAGCAAGCAGCCCGTTCATCCCAACGACCATGTGAACTTGGGGCAATCTTCCAATGATGTCTTTCCGACCGCAATCCATGTTGCGGTGCGCCTGCAGCTAAATGGGCTGGTGGAAAGATTGAAGCAGCTTCACATGAGCCTTGAGCAGAAGAGCGAGGAGTTCAAGGAGGTCGTGAAAATAGGTCGGACACATCTTCAAGATGCTGTTCCGATGACTCTGGGGCAGGAATTCTCAGGATACGCTTCGCAAATGGACCATGCGAGCCGAAGGGTTGAGAAGACATTTGGAGATATAGAGGAGTTGGCTCTGGGAGGAACCGCCATCGGCACCGGTTTGAATTCTCATCCCGAATTTGCCTCTCGCGTCATCGCACGAATTCGAGACCGAACCGGAACTCCTTTTCGCGGGGCGGAGAATCGTTTTGAAGCGCTGGCGAACCGTGACGCGTTGGTCGCGCTCATGGGCACACTGAATGCACTGGCCGTCAGCTTGATAAAAATCTCCAACGACCTGCGTCTGCTGTCCAGCGGACCGCAAACGGGCTTGGGAGAAATTAATCTTCCCTCGCTTCAGCCCGGAAGTTCGATCATGCCCGGCAAGGTCAATCCGGTGATTCCCGAAATGATGATTCAGGTGGCGGCGCAGGTCATGGGAAATCATCTGGCCGTGACCATCGGAGGACAAAATGCTCCGCTCGAACTCAATATGATGATGCCCATGATGGCGCAGAATGTCTTATTCTCCGTGCAGATTCTCACAAGCGGAATTCATTTGCTCACTGAGAAATGCATCAAGCGTATTGAAGCCAGTGCAGCCACATGCGAAGAATGGGTCGAAAAGAGCCTCGCGCTCGTGACTCCCCTCGCGCGGCGAATCGGCTATGACAAAGCTGCCCAGATCGCGCAGAAAGCGTTTCGCGAGAAAAAAACCATCCGCGAGATTGTCTTAGCGGATGACATTCTAACCGCGACCGAAGCGAACGACCTCCTCAACCCCAGAAACATGCTGGGACCTCTCGCCGAGCCAGGTTCTTAACCTGGCCGGAACCGCTTCCTCGCCGAGGCGGATCGCCCGATCCGCCCGCAACTGGCACTATTTCACCAAATTCAAAATCCCAACTCTCTGGCCGCTTGGCATCGTCAAACGCGCAAAGTAAGTCCCGGAAGCGAAGGGCGAGCCGTCAAAAGGAACCGTGTAGGTTCCCGGTGCCAGTTGCCCGTCCATAAGAATCGCGGTAGTGCGCCCCGTGGCGTCAAAAACCGCCAAATGAACGGCCTCCGACCGACTGAGCGAGAAAGTCAGAAGAGTTCGAGCGTTGAATGGATTGGGGTAATTGGTCAGCGTGCCATAGGATTCCGGCAAGGAGATTTGCCACGGCCCAGCCGCGCTTGCTTCGTCCACAACCAGACTTCTTGTATAGATATAGTCCCCTTGGTTGTTGTCGTTATTATTGGCCGCATTCCCGGCAATCCAGAAGGTTACTCCTCCTGTCCCACTCGCAGGCGCAACCCATTGGAATACCCAGCCGGCTCCCTGCAAACCTGCGTAGGTACCGGCGGTCGTGTGCTTGAAATAGTCAGGATTTGGAGAAGGATTGTCTGACAATTGAGAATGAACCGGGTCAACGATATTGATTGTCCCAGCTTGCTGATTGGCACTGTTGAGCACCGTGAACTCGCACCCCCAGCGACTTTGGTCCGGGTCGGCAAAAGTGATGACTCCAGGATAGCTCTCGCCGGGAACATAGGTCGAGGTGCCGCCAAGGCTGATAAGCAGGACCCCATTTCCACTGTTGACGGGAAAGCTGTTGTGGCATTGTGTGCAATTGGCGAAAGTGGGTGGGGCGCCGCATTTGTCATCGAGTGGACCGCCCGAATAGGCAAACACGAGTGCTGCCAGTGCGCTCACGCCGAATAGAATCGCTCCGATTCGTTTCATGGAATTCCTCCTCTTTCGGATTTTATTTCTTATCACTCTGAACAATGAATGTGTGCAGATCTTACAGCCGTGTTACGATTTCCGCGGCCTCTTTCCGTTGCCGAGGTCTCTTGTCCGTCTCCTTATAGCGCTCGGGCAGGTGACGCTCATCGTCGGATGGCAAACCAATGGCAATCATGACGAGCGGCTGGACATCCGACCCTAACTCGAAGTTCTGCTTGATCTTCTCTGGCTCAAAACCCGCCATGGGTCGCGCGACCAAACCATGATGTGTCGCCGCGAGCATCAAATTCATCGCCGACATCCCAAGATCGAACTGATGGTAGACACGGCCATCGGACTCCACGCAATCATCCTCGCGCCGCGAGTAGCCCACAACAAACAGGGGCGCTCGCGACGCCCAAACGCAATTGGCCGAAGTCAGAGCTTCCTGTCCCTTCGCCAAAGCCTCGGGGCTTTCGAGAAACAAGAACCGCCACGGCTGATTGTTGAAGCAAGAAGGTGTCAATCGAATCGCTTCGACAAGCTCAACGATGACATTTTCCGGCAGGGGCTCTTTCGAAATTGAACGCCCTGCTTTGCGGGCATTAAGCAAGCTCAAAATCGGATTATCCATTTTGCTCACAATCTCTTGGTTTGTCAAGAGAACATCCGGCAGAGAAAAGCCTTCGCCTCGTTGCCGTTCTGGTCTTGTCTCCTGACTGATGAATTTCTCGAGATCAATTTGATTCAAAGCTGCCCTCAGTGCGGCGGCCAATCTCTCGGCCTCTCTGACTTGACCGCCACTGAGGCTGCCGACGAAATCCGAATGACTGCGCCCTCGCCGATACTCTGGCTCTCTTGGCGGATGCTTCAGGTAGCGTTCCATGAGCTCAATGCGCGGGTGCACGAGCAATGTCGCTGAATAATAAAGAAAATCCTTTGTGCCGTAGATGCACGCACCGCCGATTTTCCTGTTTTGAATCGCAAGGTCTGAAACTCCTGCGCGGCGAATGCTCGGAACGCCCACCTCTCGAAGTCCGCAAATAAGCCAATCCGAGAGTCTGCCGAAATATTCACGGTGACTGCCAATGCCATTCATCGGCAACACCGCGGAAACGATGACATTGCCGGGATCCACAACGACGGCGCACCCTCCGCCTCGCCGCCGAAGCAGAGGAACGCCATCTTCCACGCAAGCATCGAGCTGAAGCTCCGTATGGGGATTACTGCCCCTGCCTAAGACGACGACCATATCAGTGAGCCGATAGACTCGCCACCGCCGCTCGCGAGCTGAGCAGGCGATTTCAATGAGGTCGTCATCATAATCGTATGTGTGGATGCTTGGCTCTTTTGATTGCATGAAGGCATCTTGGAATAAAAATTATAATCTAATTCTACCCCCCTTCAGTCCCTCCATGGAATGGGGGGAGATTACCGCTTCCCTCCCTACTCGCGGGGGAGGTTCCAAGTTCCCCCCTGCTTCGCGGGGGGGGTATAGGGGGGTCAGATTGGGAATATCCATCTCACGAGATTCGCGGCATCGCCTCAGCTTTTCTTCGTCGGAGCGATATGAATCGGCATACCCGCCGCCACCTCCGCCGCTTCGACAATCGCTTCGGACAGAGTGGGGTGGGGGTGAATGGTAACGAGGAGGTCCTCTAAGGTGGCTCCCATTTCGAGAGCCAGTGTCGCCTCGGATATTAATTCGGAGGCATGTACGCCAACCATTCCGACTCCCAAAACGAGCTCCGATTCCGGAGCAGAGAGAATCTTGACCATTCCTTCCGTTCGTCCCATCGTTCTCGCTCGTCCAAGAGCCCGCAATGGAAAGCGCCCGATGTTGACTTTTCGTCCGGCCGCTTCGGCTTCGCGTTCCGTCAAACCGGTCCATGCAATTTCAGGATCCGTGAACACAACGGCGGGGATGGCGAGATTGTCGAAGGCGGACTTATGATTGGCGATGACCTCAGCAACGACTTTCGCTTCACGGCTGGCCTTGTGCGCCAACATCGGCCCCTGCGTTACATCGCCAATGGCGTAAATATTCGGCTCCATCGTTTTTCCTTCGGGACTCACGATAATCGTGCCCCGCTCGTCCGGCTTGATTCGAGTCTTCTCGAGACTGATATTGTCCGTGTTCGGTTTTCGTCCAATGGCAACCAATACTTGGTCACATTCAATCGCCTTCGTTTCTCCCTTATGTTCGACCGTCAAGGAGAAACCATCCGCGGTCTGTTTGATGCCGGTCACCTTGGATTCAACCAACAACGCCTCAAAACGCTCCTCGCAATTCTTCGTCACGACATTGACAAGGTCAAAATCCGCACCCATCAGCAATCGCGGATGAAACTCGACCATTGTGACTTTCGAGCCTAATCCCTCATAGACAAGTCCCAATTCGAGTCCGATATAGCCTCCACCGACAACCACCAAACGCTCGGGCACTTCCGGCAGCTTGAGCGCTTCGGCTGATGACCACACGGGTAAATCATACGCGGCGGGAAGCTCATTGATGCGAGAGCCGGTCGCAATGATGCAATGGCGGAACTCAATGCCTGAAATATCTCCGCCTTCAATCGCCAGCGAATGATTATTTTCAAATCGTGCCCGCCCGTGAACGATCTCGACACCACGCCGCTTCAGCAACACATCAATTCCGCTCGTGAGACCCTCAACAACCGAATCCGCCCACTGACGCAATGCCTTCGGGTCAATCGCGATTTCTTTGAAGGAGAAGCCCATTCTGCCGGCGTCGCGAGCCGCGTGCGCCAGCTCGATGACATTGATGAGCGCCTTGGATGGAATGCAGCCTTCAAGAAGGCACACGCCTCCCAATCGCTCGCGCTCTTCGATCAGAACGACTTCCTTGCCCAAATCCGCCGCGCGAATCGCCGCCACATACCCACCCGGCCCGGCGCCGATAATCGCAACTTCCGCCGTCTGCCGCAAACTTCCCATGACCATCTTTCTATCTCCCTATTGAAATCAATTCTACTCTCCCTCCGCTATGCGGGGGGAATTGAAGGGGGGTGTCTTCGCTCTTTTACCCCCATCCAACTTCCCCCACAGAGTGTGGGAAGGATCTTCTCCCCCCACTTCGTGGAATGCGCCCCTCGGTTTGGACAGGGGTGGGGGGATAGGCGATGAGGGTTTGG
>DYHQ01000056.1 GCA_020724065.1 Candidatus Puniceispirillum sp.
CTAACTTCCAAATAAATAATTTTCAAGGATAAACATTGAGACAGCTGTGGTGTGTAACCCACCCGGCATCTCGCCTCGCGCGTGCGCGCGTATAGGTTAATATCTCTCTTTCTCTTGTTAAGAGAGATAGATAGGTCTCTCTTATCTCTCTTGAAAAGAGGTTAAAAGTGACTTATCTACCTATCTCTCTTCTGCGGGGGGATTCTCAAGGGGGGACGCTCGCACGGAATCGAGCGCGGTGATCTGTGCACGGCTGTTCCTGAAATGCTTAATTGTCGCCTCGGACTGCTCGAAATATACAAAATTGACTTGACTTTGTCAGAGGAATTTTGTATATTATGTGTGCATCTGGACGAGGAAGCAATGTGCTGCACCATCCTCCCACTCCACGCCTCACCGCAAGAACACGGGGGTAATCACTCATGAAAGCCCTCGTACCTCTCTTTCTTCTCCTTGCCTTTACATCCTTGAGCGTTGGCCAGCTTTCCGGGCCGTTGAGTGGAACCTTGGGGCCGGGATTATTTCATGTCGTAGATACGATTTCTGTGGAGGCGGGCGACAGCCTGATGCTCTTGCCGGGAACGACTTTTCTTTTTGATGGGCCTTTTCCATTCAGAATTTACGGCACCCTCTTGGCCGAAGGCACTGAAACAGACTCTATCATTTTTACGACGGACACACACGCGAATCCCAATGGTTGGGGTGGTATAAGGTTTTCTCGTTCCTATGGCCCTGACAGTGAAATTGCCTACTGCGTGATAGAATATGCCCTTATGGTAAGCAATGGGGGTGCGGTGTCATGTCTCGATTCGTCACCGATCTTCGCGAACTGTGTGATCAGAGGCAATTCGGCAATAATCGATGGAGGCGGGGTGTATTGCCGCATTAACTCTTCGCCAACTTTCACACGATGCGTCCTTAGTCATAATTCAGCCAATGGCTCCGGTGGAGGAGTATATTGCCAGGCCTCTTCACCAACTTTTACACAATGCGTCCTCAGTCATAATTCAACCAATGGCTGCGGTGGTGGAGGATATTGCCACTCTTCTTCACCAACTTTCATAAATTGCACTATCAGCCACAACAACGCAATGCACGGCGGAGGGATGTATTGCGGCACATCCTCACCTGCCTTCATAGACTGCGTGATCAGAGGCAACCATCATCCTCCCAATGACCATTCTTTCACCTCCAGTGGTTGGGGAATGCACTGCTGGGGTAATTCATCTCCAGTTTTCTCAGGTTGCACCATCGATAGTAATGAATCGGCCCATGGTGGTGCAGTATATTGTGCTTGGAATTCTTCCCCGTCTTTTACCGGCTGCATGATGGCTGCCAACTTTAGTGCGTACGGCGGTGCTGTGTGTTGTACTACCAACTGCTCACCTGATTTTGAAAGTTGCACTTTGAGCGGTAATTATGCCCAGTACTTTGGTGGAGGGATAGCTTGCTACGATGGTTCTTCGCCTACTATGGCTCATTGTATCATCGACAATAACAGAGCAGAATTCTATTGGGGAGGGGGTATCTTTTGTCTCGCTTCTTCGCCCGTTTTCATCCGATGCGTCATTCGCGATAATTCCGCGTTCGGTTGGTTCGAGAACAATGGCGGTGGGATCTCTGTTATTGAGCACTCCTCGCCCACCGTCACGCATTGCACAATAAGTGGCAACATGGCCTATTATAGAGGTGGCGGGGTGTATTGCTGGTATTCCACTCCTGTTTTCACAAATTGTACCATGTACGGGAACGCCGTGAATTACCAAGGTGGTGGAGTGTATTGTCAGTCTTCTTCGCCGCTTCTTGCGAATACAGTCATCGCTTATTCCGAGGGAGAAGGAATTCATTTCTTTGAAAGCGAAAATGCCCAGATTGAATACTGTGACATCTTCGGAAATAGCGGTAGTTCATTTGGTGGGAGCATCCCGGGAGAGCTTGGGCAAATGGTCGCGATGAACGCCAACGGCGATTCCTGTGATACCTACTTTAATATCTTCCTCGACCCGATGTTTGCGGACACAGCGACGGGGGATTTTCATCTTCTGGCGAGCTCACCATGCATTGATGCAGGGGATCTTGAGTTGCCGCTTGACCCGGATGGCACGATTGCAGATATTGGGGCGTATTACTTCGATCAACTCGATGTCCGTGCACCTGTGGTATCCGTGCCTGTGGCTTATTCCGTCTATCAAAACTGGCCGAATCCGTTCAACTCAAGCACCATGATTCGCTATGATGTGCCGCAAGCGGGAAAAGTGCGCCTCACGATTTCCAATCTATTGGGGCAGAAGGGAGTGACTCTTTTCGACGGTCGCCAGTTTGCAGGTTCGCACACAATCGCGTGGGACGCGAGCAATCTCCCTTCCGGTCTTTGCTTCTGCCGGATGGACGCGGCGGGATTTGCGCAGACGAGGAAGATGCTGTTGGTGAAGTGACCTTCCGAGCAGATCTGGGGATCTGCCTCGGCGGAATATTCGGAATATGAGATGGCAAGGATAAGACTTTTCCGAACGATTGATGAGATGCAATCCTCTTCCCTTCAGTGGAAGCGCGAGGGATTGCGTGTCGGATTTGTGCCCACGATGGGAGCGCTTCATGAGGGGCATCTCTCGCTCGTTGATATGGTGCGGCCACACTGCGACCGCTTAGTTGTGTCTGTTTTCGTTAATCCCACGCAGTTCGGCCCGCAGGAGGATTTCAACCGTTATCCACGAGACATTGACGAAGACTTGCGTCTACTCGAAGAGGGCCAAGCGGATGCCGTCTTTGCTCCCGAAATCGAGGAAATTTATCCGAAAGACTACGCAACCTATGTCGAGGTCGAGCGGCTCAGTTCAGTCTATGAAGGCGCCGTACGCCCCGGGCATTTTCGAGGTGTCTGCACAATTGTGGCGAAGCTCTTCAACATCGTTCAACCGGATGTGGCCGCGTTTGGTCAAAAGGATGCGCAACAGGTGGCCGTTCTTCGGCGGATGACACGGGATTTGCACTTTCCTATCCAGTTTCTTGTCGGGCCGACCGTGCGGGAATCCGATGGGTTGGCCATGTCATCGCGTAATGCCTACTTGACGAATGAGCAGAGGAGCAAGGCTACGGTTCTCTTTCGAGCGCTGAAGGCGGCCGAAGCTTGCATTCTCGCCGGGGAGAGAAACGCCGACAAGGTGCGCGAAGCGATGCGATATGTCTTCGCGGAAGTCCCTGAATTCAAGCCTGACTATGGAGACATGGTTTCGCCAGAGTCATTTGAACAAGGCACTGAAATGCGTGGAGAGGTCTTGCTCATCGTAGCAGGGAGAATAGGTCCAGTGCGGCTGATTGACAACCTGCCTGTGTCAGTCGAGCCTTGACATAGCGGATGTCACGCTTCTGTTTGGAACTACTTTTTGTCCTATTTGTTTAACAAGTGAGGCGACGGTTTGCTGGCCGTGATTGTTATGGCCGCGGGGAAGGGCAAGCGGATGGAATCGGAGATTCCGAAGGTTCTCCATCTGCTGGCGGGCCGGCCATTCATAGACTATGTTCTCGACGCAGCGAGCGTCCTATGTGCTGATGCGACCGTTGCAGTCATCGGCCATAAACGCGAGCAAGTGCGGAGCCATCTGGAAGGCCGCGGCGTTCAGTTTGTCGTTCAAGATCCTCCGTTGGGGACGGGCCATGCTGTTCTTCAGGCAGAGCCGCTCTTGGCGGGCTTCGTCGGCGACATCGTTGTTCTTTCCGGTGATGTGCCCTTGATTCAGCGCACGACGCTGGCGCAGCTCGTAGAAATCCACCGGCAAAGGCGCAACGCGACTACCGTTCTGACGACCGTAGCGGAGAATCCCGCCGGCTACGGCCGGATTGTCAGAGATGAAAAAGGGGTATTTTCGGCAATTGTCGAGGAAAGAGAGGCGTCAGCCGAAGTCAGGCAGGTAAAGGAGATCAATTCGGGTATCTATGTTTTCGATTCAACCGAATTCTTTGATTATTTGAAACAGATACAGCCTGATAATCGCAAAGGGGAATATTATCTCACTGATTTAATTGAGATTATGGTCAAAGCTGGCAAGCGTGTCGAGGCGTATCCTGTCGCTGATTTCTGGGAAGTCCGTGGCATAAATACGAAGCAGGAAGTGAAAGAGGCGGAGCGAGAATATCAGGCCTTGACGCAAAGGCCAAAAAACTATTGACTTTCTGTGGAAAATTTTATATAATTTACGGTTAGATCAGCGCGCCGAAAGGACAGGTCATGCGGTATTTCAGTCTTCTTGTGGTTGCTATGCTGGTGACGGCTTCACTTGCCTCTGCGCAATACCGCCAAGGAAACGACCAAGACCACATGGGCAATTATCTGCACTCCGGCAAGCGGTTGGGTTTGCCGTTGTCTGCCGTGTCACTCTTGGATCCCTCGCGGCTGCACATGTCTCACTCGCTGCAAATGGGCTATTTCTCCGGTGGCGGAATGAGCGGCTCGCGCGGCATCTATATGAACACCATGACTTATGATGTGTCGCGGCCACTCTCGGTTACAACCCATCTGGGTATCCAATTCCGGCCATCAGGGCCTGCGGAATGGAATCCGGCAAACTATGGAAACCAGTTCATCGGCGGGGCAGAAGTCAATTGGCAACCTGCCCGAAATTTGTTCTTGCATCTGGGAGCGTATCGCGGAGTCGTTCCGGATTACAGTGGATTTGGCTCCTACGGTTGGGGGCGATGGAGTACCTATCCTTATGGGCACCGGCCGTAGGGATGAGTGTGCATTGCTGATAGCCGGCCTTAATGTTCTGAGACCGAGTCTCGTTGCTCGGTCTTTTTTGTAAAGGCGTGAAATGTCTCGCCGTTTCTTTCTTCCGTTGCGATCTGCAGGGCGAAATGCCTCGGTGCGCAGACAAAACCGCGTTTATGGTCTGCTAATTGGCCTTGTCTTGTTGCAGCTCTTCACAATTGGTCTTCTGGTGACTCGAACCGGAGGTGTGAAAGAAGGGGCGCACGAGACGATGTCGGTGGCGCAGACGGTCTCCCATGTCGAGTCGCTGGTGAAACCGACTGTGAAGGATGCTGACGAGGAGCGGCTCGCCGATACGATATCCGCGGCTGTAGTCAGCAAGGAAGCTGTGCAGAAGCCGCTTGACCTGACTTCTCCGACTCGTGTTCAACTTCTGAACGGATGTGGCGTTCGCGGTTTCACCAAAGGGATTGCACCCCTCCTCCAACAGAGAGGTTTTGATGTCCGTGAAGCAGGGAATGCGGACAACTTTCACTATGAGTACACGCTCGTTTTGGCTCGAAAGGATGAGCTTGCCCGCGCGTTGGCTTTGGCCGATAGTTTCGGAATCAGCCACGCCTATGTACGCACGGAACCGGATGACCGGCTCGTTGACATTGATGTGACGCTAATTGTCGGGAGAGACTACGCTACATTGAAGTTTCGGTCGGAGTGATGAATGCAGTCGGTGGAGTGCGCCCTGTGCTAGCTTCACGGGTCGGGTCCGGAGACCCGCCACGGCGAGGTGGTGGTTACGCGGGTCGGATAATTTGAGACGATTTCGATGTAAATAGCGAAGGGAGGTTGTTACTGGGACAAAGTCGAGTGGAACGCTTTGCCATGGCTCTGGGTGAGTTGGCTTTGGAGAAGAAAGCGGAGAATGTGCTTGTCATGGACCTGCGAAAGCTCGGAGCCGTAACGGATTTCTTCGTCGTTTGCAATGGCGGTGTTGCGCAGCATGTTAAGGCGATTACTGACCATATCACCGAAACGATGGCGCAGCAGGGTGTCCGAGTCTTTCATCAAGAAGGGTACGCCAATCTGCGCTGGGTGCTGTTGGACTTTTTGGATGTGGTGGTTCATGTTTTTCAACCCGCCTGGCGCAATTATTACCGCCTGGAGGATTTGTGGGGAGACGCTCGGATTCGAGTTCTTGATGGAGCCTATTTGAAGAGAAAAATCCAGCGCGAGAAAAAGACGCCAACTCGCAAGCCGAAGATAACGAGAGCAACTTCAAAAGGGACGAAAGTTTCGGACGCGAGAGGAAAGCGCGGACGCAAGTCGTGAAAGATCCTGTTGAATATTTGCGTGAAGAAATCCATCGCGTTTTGAGGTCGCTTTCTTTCCCAGAAACGGAAGTCTATTTTGAAAAGCCGAAGGATGCCTTGCACGGTGATATCGCAACGAATGTCGCTCTGGTCCTCGCGAGGGCAGTCCGAAAGGCACCGCGAGAAATCGCCAACCTGATTGCCGAGAAATTGGTCTTTGACAGTGCATTGGTTGCTTCGCATGCCGTTGCCGGCCCCGGATTCATCAATTTCGTTCTTGCGCCGGAGCATTTGCGTGATGTAGGACGCTCGATCTTGGAACGGGAGACCACTTTCGGCAACGGGAACGAGCTCTCCGGACAGAGGATTCTTCTCGAGTTTGTCAGCGCGAATCCGAGTGGTCCGCTGAATATTGTCAGCGCCCGCGCTGCGGCCGTCGGAGACAGCCTTTGCCGAATTTTCAGGGCACGGGGGGCGCATGTGGACAGTGAATACTACATCAATGATTTTGGAAATCAAGTTCGGCTGCTCGGCGAATCGCTGCGAGCGCGCTATGAGACTCTGTTGGGCAATCCGGCATCCGTGCCCGAGGAAGGGTATCACGGCGAGTATCTGGTGGAATTTGCACGAAGTGTCATCCGGCGCGAAGGGGACAAGTATCATTCGCTTCCTGCTCCCGAAGCCAGTCAGCGCTTGGGGCAACTTGCGGTTCAGTTCCATGTTCAAGAGCATCGCAAGATTCTCGAGCGTTTTCGCGTCCCTTTCACGCGATGGTTCTTTGAGAGCGAACTGCATGGCCGGAGCGCTCCGCAGGCCGTTTTGAAGCAGATGGAGCACACCGGCGCCGTGTTTCAGGAAGACGGAGCGATGTACCTCCGCACCTCGGCCTACGGCGACAGCAAAGATTGGGTGGTGAAAACCAGCGCGGGGCAGCCGACCTATTTTCTGCCGGACATTGCCTATCATGTGGACAAGTTCGCGCGAGGCTACACACAGCTTGTCAATATTCTCGGCCCTGACCATCATCATTTTCCATCGAGAATGAGCGCGGCGATGCGTATTCTGGGTTTGCCTGCGGAGAAACTTCATGTCATTATCCTTCAGCAGGTGAATCTCTTGCGCGACGGGGTTGCAGTCAAAATGTCCAAACGGGCGGGGGAGATTGTCGAAATGGCGGAGCTGATTGAGGAGGTCGGAGTGGATGCGGCGCGTTTCTTTTTCGTGCTGCGGCGCACAACGACTCCTCTGGACTTTGACATCGAACTGGCAAAATCCCGGTCAGAAGAAAATCCCGTTTACTATGTGCAGTATGCCCATGCGCGTATTGCATCTATTTTTCGAAAGGGGCAAGTGCTGCTGCCTGACGCTTCGGCGGATTGGAGTCCGCTGGCTCATAGTGAAGAATTGAATTTACTTCGTCGTTTGCGTGAACTGCCTGAGGTGGTTTCCGAAGCCGCGGCGGTCAAAGACCCTCACGGTCTCACCACTTGGCTTCGAGAAGTCGCCACGCAGTTTCACCGATTCTATCATCATTGCAGAGTGCTGGGAGAAAGAAAGGATTTGCAGGCGGCGCGTTTGGCTCTTTGCCGTGCCACCCAAATCGTCTTGGCGCGAGGGCTTGATTTGCTTGGAGTGGCGGCCCCCGAAGCCATGTAGCCCTCCCGCTGCCGAACAAGGGATTTCGATTCGACCTTTACATAGAAAAACGCAAGTTCATTAGCGACTGGGGAAACCTTGCCAAGAAAAACGATCATCAAAAAAGTCACGCCGGACCTTGTCGTTGTCGGTTCGGTGGCCCTTGACATCCTGCACACGCCGCGGGTAACCACGCGAAAACTGCCGGGCGGCTCCGCCATTCACTTTGCGAATGCAGCCTCGCTATTCTGCAGCGCGGGAATTGTCGGTGTCGTCGGGGAGGACTACCCTCATGAGAGAATCCATTTCCTCCATGAGCGCGGAGTGGATTTCTCCGGACTCGAGACCGGAGCAGGAAAGACCTTCTTGTGGGAAGGGCGCTACTCGGAGGATTTCAATTCGCGGGAAACGATTCGCACGGAATTGGGAGTCTTCGCCGAATTCAATCCCAAAATCCCCGCGCATTTCCGCCGACCTCGTGTCCTCTTTCTCGCAGCCATTTCACCAGCACTTCAGCTTTCCGTTCTCAATCAAGTTGAGGAAGTCCGGCTTGTCGCCCTGGATACCTTCAAGCTCTGGATAGACACGCGGCGCGACGCTTTGCTCGATGTCATCCGGAGAGTGGATCTGTTCTTCCTCAATGATGAAGAGGTGCGATGGCTGACGGGAGAACGCAGCGTTCTGAAAGGGGCACAGATGATCCGCGACATGGGTCCCCAATGGGTGGTGGTGAAACGAGGGGAACACGGCTCGTTTCTTCTCAGCGAGAAGGGGCTCTTCCTGGTTCCGCCCTATCCCGTCGAGGAAGTCGTGGATCCCACCGGGGCCGGCGATGCATTCGCCGGAGGCGTGCTCGGTTACTTGGCGGCCCAATCGCGTTTCTATGATTCGACTTTCCGTCGAGCGTTATGCTGGGGCAGCGTTGTGGGATCCTTCTATGTCGAGGGGTTCGGACCGGACGGACTGCGGAACACGACCAAGACAGCGCTTGGCGCTCGATTCCGCGAGTACCAGAAGATGATCCAAGTTTCATGAGAGACTCACTGGCTCCTCTGCAATGGGAAAAGGGCGAACTCTGGATTCTCGACCAGCGTAAACTGCCGGCTCGCGAGGTCTGGATCCAGTGTCACACCTATAAGACGGTCGCGGAAGCCATCGAGACCCTCGCCGTACGCGGAGCGCCTCTCATCGGAATCGCGGCCGCCTATGGGGCTGCCTTGGCGGCTCAGCAGAAGGATGCCACTCGCGAGAGCATCATGGAGGCCATCGAGCGTTTACGCCAAACTCGACCCACAGGCCATAACCTCTTTCATGATTTGGCGCAAATGGAGCATGTGGTCAACCAGCGGGGCGGTCGGCTTGCAGAGAAAGTGTTGGCGGAGGCCCGTCGGATTCACGCTGAGGACATGGCGCGGTGCGAGGCCATTGCCGGTCATGGAGTGGGTCTCATGGAGGAAGGCGAACAGGTCTTGACCTACTGCAACACCGGTGCGCTGGCGACAGGTGGCATTGGTACGGCGTTGGGAGTCATCCGTAAAGGTTTCTTGGAGAAAAAAGTATCGCATGTCTTTGTCTGTGAGACTCGACCGCTCGCGCAAGGAGCACGGCTTACCCTTTGGGAGCTCGTGCGTCTGAAAATCCCCTGCACGGTGATTTGCGACAACATGGCGGCGGCCTTAATGGGGACGGATGAAATACAGAGGGTGTTGGTGGGGGCGGATCGAATTGCCCGCAACGGCGACACAATCAACAAGATCGGGACCTATATGCTGGCGCTTTTGGCTGCGTATCACGAGATTCCGTTCCATGTGGCGGCCCCTTCGACAACGATGGACCTTTCCATTGGAAGTGCCGAGGAGATGGAAATTGAAGAGCGCGATTCGTGGGAACTGATTCGCGGCGTTCCGGGTCTGGCGCGATTGCAGGGTTATGATGTTTGGAATCCGGCCTTTGACATCACACCGGCGGGACTCATTCAGAGTTTCATCACCGAGCGGGGCATCGAAGAACCACCCTTCGCCTGATGGACGGGAGGCGTTGTCCTGACGGCAAAATCCGTCTGCCTCCTTCGTATGTTGTTTCTTGACGAATTATTCTATTTTCGCAATATCTTGGTCGTGAGGCTTGCCATGAAACGATTTGCCTTTCTCGTTTTCAATCTCACATTCATCAGTCTGGTTGCTCAGGCGGGGATGGAGCTGACCTCAGCGCGTGTCTATCGCAAACAAGGCGAGCTGCAGAAGGCGTTGGAATGGTATGATCGTGCCATTGCCGCTGATCCGTCCGAGATTGCGGCGTATTTCGAGAAAGGTGAACTGCTTGGAGAGATGGCCGAGCAGCAGGGGAATTCCGAGCTGTTCCTCGGAATGCGCAAAGCGTTTGACGCCGTGTTGAGTTTTGCGGATAAGCAGCCGAAACAGGTGAAGAAGTATCAGTCTCAAATTGACGAGCTCGTGGAGAACTATTGGATTGCCCAATACAACGCGGCGGTGGCAAAATTCCAATTGGCGGAAAACGACAGTGCACTGGATGCGTCTGCGAATGCGCTTGCTCAGGGGGCCTGGGCGACTTTGGGGAATACTCAGCGAGACTCGCTACTTCAAGTCGCGAAAAGGGATTATTGGAGACAAAGCGAGGAGATTCTGAACATCGCCATCACTATTGATCCCGAGCGGTGGAGAAGTTACGCTCTCCTGCAGAATATTCACTCCCAAAGGAAAGATTGGCCTGCAGCGGAGACAAGTCTGCGCGAGGCCATCACCCGACATCAAAGCCCAACGAAAGCCACTTCAAAGAAGTATGCGACGGAGCAGACTGAAGACGAATGGCGGCGCTCTCATTTAGAAATGCTTGAGAATCTGGCGCAAATTTCGTATGAGCTGAAGCAATACGAAGAGACGGTCGAAATCTGCAACGAGATTCTCGGTATGGATCCGCAGGATTTGTTGGCGACGAAGTTCATCGCCTTTTCCTACAACCTTCTCGGCGATCGAGAGAAAGCGATTGATGCCTATAAGAGAGCGATGGCAGCACAGCCGGATAATACCGACTTGCTCTACAACGTGGCGCAGCTCTATATACAAATGGGAGATACCGCCAAGGCGGTGGACTGTTTGGCAGATTTTCTGGCGATTAATCCCACCGACTTTGAGGTGATTCTCCAATTGGGTGTGATTTACTTGGAGGGGGGGCATTTTGCAGACAACAATAAGGCAAAAGAACTCTTTGGAAACGCGACCAAGAATTTTCCTAACAATCCGGTGGCCTGGCAGAATTATGGAGTCGCGCTGATCCGGACGGGAGAGATCGAAGAGGGAAAGAAGGCCATTGCCAAAGCGACGGCCTTGAAGGGGGAATAGAATCGGGCATGGGTTCATTGTCCGACATCCAGCTTCAGCGACGACTGAAAGAAAGCGGGGAGATTCCGAAACATATCGCCATGATCATGGACGGGAACGGCCGCTGGGCCAAGCGGCGCGGGCTTCCCCGTCTGGCGGGCCATCGTGAAGGAATACGCTCCGTCCGCGATCTCGTCTCGGCCTGCGGTGAACTCGGCGTCAAGGTGCTGACACTCTACACTTTTTCCCGGGAGAACTGGAGGAGGCCGAGACACGAAGTTGCCGCACTGATGCGACTTCTGCTCCGCACCATTGAGCACGAGGTGGATGACCTGGTCGAGAAGAATGTTCAGTTGAAAGCTATCGGCCGATTGGAGGATTTGCCTCAAATTCCTCGCGAGGCCTTTCAACGAGCGATGCAACGAACCGCAAGGAATACGGGTCTCATTCTGAACCTGGCACTTTCCTATAGCGGGCGACAAGAGATTCTCGATGCCGTTGCAGCCTATGCGAAGCAACCGATTCTGCCATTGACCGAACAGACCTTTGAGCGCCACCTCTGCACGGCGGGTCTTCCCGATCCGGACTTACTCATTCGCACTTCAGGGGAACTCCGCATTTCAAACTTCTTGCTCTGGCAATTGGCCTACACCGAGCTCTATATCACCGATGTTCTGTGGCCGGACTTTCGGCGCCGTGATCTCTACAACGCCATCGAGTCGTACCAGAAGCGCGAGCGCCGCTATGGACGATTGAAGGAGTAGTGGTGGCGACGATTTCCAAGGAGCTCAGCGCATTACTTCGCAATCAATTTGGAGACCGCCTTCTCCAGGAGCGACCTCGTATCGTTATTGCACCATCAAATTCCGATGATGTCAAAGCCGCATTGGAAATCGCCCGTCGGGAACACCTCAAAATTCTACCCTTAGGTACGGGCAGCTCATTTCCCGCTAACTATGCCGGCCTGCGGGACAACATCATGGCTGTTCTCATGGGAGCGCTTGAAGGGAGTTGTGGAGGCGAAGTCTTCTCAATTTGGTACTGGGCCGGTACCCGACTTCACCGATTGGCCGCGGAGTATCCCGGACTGTTCGAGGGGGAAAAGCAAAGGGTGACATTGGGCGGTTTCATTGCAGACCAGCCGCTCTCTTCCCTTGCACCACCTTTGTGCGCGCTCCGGCGCCTTTTGCTTTCTGTCGAAGTATTGACGGCAGGGGGAGACATCGAGACCTTTGCAGGAGAGAGTACGGGAACCATACAAAACCTTCCTTCGAGTCATCTTCTTTTCGGCTCGCGTGGCAATTTGGGAATCCTCCTCAGACTGCACTTGCGCCGAGTGATGCCATCGCTCGGCGACGGCTCGCGCGTCTCGGAGAAACTGAACACTTTCTTTATTTCCTATTCAACTCAACCGGTGTTGCCGCGGTCTCAATTGCGGGAGCTGCTGGACCCGGGAGGACTTTTTGCCTGGAAGCGAGATCAATAGGTCGCGCGTGATGCGGTGGTCGAAGGCAAAGATACTGCTTGCCCTCGTGCTCTTGGCACTCATAGTGATAGGCATCGGTATCATCGCCGTGCCACGCTCTTTCGTTAACGAGCGGTCTCGCTTGGTTCTTCTCTCTTACCTGAAACGGCATCTCGGTCCCAGCGCGTCCATCGAGCGAGTTGACTTAGGTTGGAGCAGCGCCACGCTGTCGGGCGTCATGCTGCCCATGGATACGACAGGCAGTCGTCTGCAGATCGAGAGCGTCACGGCCAGTGTCAATATGTGGCGGGCTATCCTTTCAGGGGGTCGAATCGAAAGGGCTATTCGCCGAATAGAATGCCAGCGCCCTCAGCTATTTCTGGCGGCGGAAACCATGCAGAGAGGAGCGGATTCCTCGTCGGCTATTCTTCCCTCATTGACCATTCCCTCGGATTTCTATGCCGGGCTGGGTCGGTTCGACAGTCTGAGTCGCATCACCTTTCAGGAAGGAAGTGTCTGGGCGATTTGTCGCGGTGAAACGCTGTCCGCCGCGTCGGACTTTCATGGAGAAATCTTTCACGATGCCGCCGGTTCCCTTTGCTTAAGTGCTCAGGGTGGTTTTTTCGAGCGGAGCCCGGGCACCCTGCAACTCGCAGTCACAGCGAATCCCAAAGGGCGACATCTTGATGGGATTGCCCAGCTTTCCTTCGGGGGACGGCAAATTGCTTCTCTTCTAAAACTTCCTTCTCAGTTGAAGATTCGCAGAGGGGAAGGCTCGGCCAGAGTTCGCTTGTCGGCGACGGATTCTTCTTCACAACTGACAGGAGATCTTAATCTCTCCAACATCGGAGTGGATATCACCGGGTATGGCTCCCTTGAGCTTGCGCAGGCGCGAATCGAGTTGCATGGAGACACACTTCAGTTGGTGAAGCTTGAAGGGATTTCCCGGGGTAGCACCTTGGCGGCAGATGGACAAGTTCTGCTGCGGCGCGGGTCGGCTTGGGAGATCAGAGGCACGATTCGAGAATTGAGAGGTGAGGAACTCGCGAATCTCCTCTTGGGAGACCCGCAGGCTTGTTCCGGGGATTTGGAGGCGGAATTTGCGGTTCACGGCGCACTCTCTGAGCCTGAGGTTTCGTTCGAGATAACGGGCGATTCCGCCCAATTAGGTCCCTTGGGTCTGCGGGAAATCACAGCGCAGATTTCGCTTTCATCCGAGGCCGTGCGCCTTCGCAAGTTTGTGGCCAAGAGCAGCGCCGGGGATCTTGAGATGGCCGGGGAAGCTCGGATGGAGGGGACGGATTTTCCCGTGTCACTGGTTGGGAGTCTCTGCCTGACTCCACAAGGCGTTCTTCCATCGCATCTTCGGGCTTCCGATATTACCTTGCAGATTGAAGGGACAGCAAAACATCCACAGGCTTGGCTTTCCGTCAGCGATGCT